>JAYSWJ010000130.1:0-4321 GCA_043718065.1 Polaromonas sp. | reverse complement strand
TTTAGTGCCACACCCCCCATGAGGAATTTGGGCGTTTCAGTAGGGAAGCGTTGGTTTTGCCACCAGCCAAGGCCTCCCTCAACATCGGTGTAAAAATTATTATTGGGTTCTATGCCCTTGGGGAAACCCTCCGGGTACTTGGCGAACATCCAAGTACTGAACAGTCCTGACTGAAAGCTGTTTCCGGGATGCTTGTCTAGTATCGGCCATGCAGCCGTGTAAATAGAATAACCGGCATTGAATGTGGGGCTAAACGCCGCTCGCGATGACATGATGTTGCCAGACAATCTGGCTTTTTGCATTGCTGGCTCCAAGCAAGTACTGACAGAGGCTGCCGACGGGCTGGCCGCGAATTTTGCATTGGTACACAAGAAAGAGGCAGAACCGAAACTGGGGGCCCCCACATCAGTGACCAAAGCACTGGCACCATTGGCGGTTATCGGGCTTATGGCGCTGCAGGTCTTGCCCGCGACAACCCAAGTTACAGTGGCAGACAGGCAATCTCCAATCGCTGCTGGCCCGGCAGCCGCCTCTGGGCCGGCATCAGCGGTTGTGGTGTTGCCAGACCCACCCCCGCAGGCCGTAGCCAGCACAGCTACTAACACCATCGCAACCACCATCGCAACCCGCGTTGGCAGGTTAAGTTTGTTTTTTTGAAGCATGTATTCTTTGTAATTTAACTATGTTTAAAAACCTCTAAACATAATGCATTACAAAAGCCTGCTGCACACCATCAAGACCGTTAAACAGCCTCATTATTTAGTTATTAAATGTAAGGTACGTGCTTGTATTGGTATTTTTGTACCGAGATGTCAGTTTGCGCGGTTTGCTAAGACTGGTTAACTGTCAGATTTAGGCTAAATTGCATTTACAGCAGTGCATTACTCATGATGTTTGCAGCCCAAGACATCGCACAAAGAGCCTCTGCAGACTAGGGTGCTGTTAATAGTCCGCCTGAGCTAGGCACTACCGCCACAGCTTTTTAGCCGTTCTAGGCCGTAGAACCTGCTCAAGCAGCTATGCAATTTGTAGCGATTTAGCGCACCGCTTCTATCAGCGCAATGTCCCTGCGCATAACCGACACCTTTAGCCTGCGCCCGCTCAGACAGGTAGGCCGCTATGGGTGCATCTAGGTACAACGGCACGTTTAGCCGCGCATCCGCACTAAAAACTTCCCGCGCACATCGCCGGTAAAGTCAATCTCTGGTGGCATGTCATCGTCATGCGTTGGTTGATTAGCGTGTGTATTCATATTGCTCACCTTGGTTCATCTTGATAGCTTTTGCGCTCCACTCAAAGTCTAAGTTAATCCCGTCAATCATCATATTTAGCTATCGTAGGCAAGCAGTGCCTGTTGTATACAGCATAGTCGTAGACGCCAGTAACACAAAGATTGATAAAGCCATCTACACACGCTATTTGTATGCCGTATAGGCTGCTAACCCAAGTAAATACTGCTCAAACAGCTATAAAATTTATAGTACTACACCGCCGCACCCATCACCACGCCCATTGGCTGGCTGAAACATGAAAAATCCGCACCGTAGAAGCTACTCACAATGGCAGACACCAAAAGAAGCTGTTTCCATCAGCTAAGCGCCATAAAACAGCAGGCTTAGCAGATCCGCTTTAAAAATCGTGCCCATTGCGGCATGATGGCATCGGGCAGGTAGCGCGCTGATACGTCTTTGGCTACTGTGCGCAGTCCAGCCTGTACCTGCGCTGCTTGCGGGCTGTAAAGCACTTTGGTAATAGCGCTAACCAAGCTGCCAGCAGAAGATCGCTCAAAATATTCTGCAGCATCGTCATACACCTCGTGGTGCACAGCTATGTCTGACGCCACCACCACCCCGCCGCTACGCATAGCCTCTACACCCGAATAGTCAAAACCCTCAGCCAAGCTAGGGCACACCGTGGTGGCTGCATGCTTGTATAAAACTCGTAAATCAGCAGCGGGTACACCGCTTAATATAAACAGCGCGCCTTGGTCTAGCCCGCTACGCATTTGCTGCAATATAGGTTCTACATCCCAGCCTAGGCTGCCCACTATGACTAGTTTGATAGCGGGGTCTAGCTGTGCGCGCATAGCCTGCCACGCTGCCAGCAAGGTAAGGTGGTTTTTGCGCGGCTCTATGGTAGACACCATTAGCAAATATTTAAACGGTGCGGCCAAGTGTTGCTGGTAAAACGTTTTTTCTTGCTGCAAAGATGTAAAGTTTGCACAGGTTTGCGGTGATTGCTTATTTAAGCGCGCAAGCACAATTTCAGGCACCTGTTCAGCTAACGAATCTTCATCAAAATATTCGTGCGACACCATATTGTGAATCGTCACTGCGCGGCTAGCCACCTGCGGAAACAAGCGCAGTAAGTCTTGGCGTGTAGCCTCTGACACGCAGGCAAAATACGCGCCCGACTCTACATTGCAGCGCAGCGCATGCAAATGTGTGGCATGGTGCCTAGCCGCATTAGCAAAGGCGTGCGGCATCAAAATAGGCAAGGCATCGTGGTAGCGCACCACCATGGTAGTGTGCGGCCCTAGCTGCGCAGGGTAGGGCGTTTGGGTAATAAACACATCTACACCCTTAGTGTCTAGCCTAGGGTATGCAGGCCTACGCAACAGCTTTAGCGCACACAACCCAGCAGACTGCATCACGTTCCACGGTACGCTACACACACGGTAGTTAGGCGCGGTGACCAATGCAAAATCAGCCATGGGCAGCGTTTTGGCAAACAGCCTGTGCCAAATAAAGTCTGCAAAGTTACGCGATTCAAACAAAGTGGTTTTTACCGCACGGCAGCGTGGCAGCAGCAGCCTAGCCAAAGCCAGCCCCAGTGCAACGCGCCGCCTTCTTATATACAAGTCCACCACATCAAACCGTTTTGTAGAAGGCTTAGCTTCTAACGACGCCACTACATCGGTAGTTAAAAAATGCATCGACGTTTGCAGCAGCCCCTGCACCTGTAGCGCAGGCATGGTGCAAAGCCCTCTAAACAGCAGCCTAGTTTCTTGCGGAATGCCTGCAAAACCATCTAGAGCGGGCCGCATCTCTAGCAACACGTGCAGCTTCTTGTCTGTCATGGTGTTGATGCAATGGATGACTGAGCTAAGGGCGCCACCCTAGGTGGCCAAGCCAAGCTAAAGTCCTCGGCGTCTAAAGTAAGGTTTGGGTTATAGGCTGGGTCATTGCGCAACACGTCGCCCCAGCGCTGGTGCATGTAGGCTACCTCTTTGGCCGACCGTGCCTGCTTCTCTGGCGTATCGTCAAACCCACGACTGGCAGACTCATGGTGGTAAAGCTCTGCATACGGCGTATATATATTGCGGTAGCCCGCCTCGCGCAGGCGCAGGCAAAAGTCAATATCGTTGCACGCCACTTGTAGTTCAACCTCGTTCAGCCCACCTACCGCCTCATACAGCGCCTTGCGCACCACCAGGCAAGCGCCTGTTACGGCGGAGAATGATTGAATCAACGCCGCCCGCCCACAGTAGCCCACGTTGCCACGCGGCAAAAATCGGTGCACATGCCCCGCTACGCCGTGTATGCCCAGCACCACGCCCGCATGCTGCAGCGTATCGTCGCTGTACCATAGCCGCGCGCCCACTGCGCCCACCTCGGGCCGCAGCGCGTGGCTTACCATCTCGGTTAACCAGTCTGGGCTTATCACCTCAACATCATTGTTAACTAGCCCCACCACGCTACCCCTCGCCAGTTTTACCGCTGCATTGTTGAGCGCCGAATAGTTAAACGGCCGTGCATCGCGCGCTACCCGTACATTAGGCTTCAGCGCTAGCTCGTCTAAATAGCGCAGCGTAGCCCGGTCGTCTGACCCGTTGTCCATGACGATAATTTCGTAATTGGCGTAGCTAGTTTTAGCCAAAATAGACTCTACACATTGCCGCAGCAGCTTAAGGCCGTTACGCGTAGGAATAATCAAACTGACCAAAGGCGACTGCGTAGGTAATTGGTAGCGCACCCTGTAGCCGTAGCCAACGGATTCAGCCCTGGCTGCAACACCCATGCGTGCAAGGTGCTCATTAATAGCACGCTCACCCGCCACCATGGCATAAGGCTTAGCATCAATATTATGTGCAGTGCTGTCGGCATGTATGCGCCAGTGGTACAGCACTCGCGGAATATGTTGAATTTGTTGGTTCACCTGTCCACTGGGCAGTTGCTCTATACAGCGCAGCGCCAGGTCGTAATCTTGCGATCCCTCAAACCCTTCTCTAAAACCACCTACAGCACGCACCAGACTCGTTTTGTACACCCCTAGGTGCGAGAACATATTTTGTGAATAAAACAGGTCTTGATTCCAAGCA
>JAYSWJ010000129.1:0-10872 GCA_043718065.1 Polaromonas sp. | reverse complement strand
CTGGAGCTGGTCGAATCGGTGCTCCAAGAACACGGCGTGCAAAGCCAGCGCGTGCGCTCCTTTCCAGCCCAAGTGACCACCTACTACTGCATGGCGCTAGCGCTATACCCTCAATCGGCCTACGAAGCCGTGTTTGCCGCCGTCGCCCAAGGCCTGTCTAGCGTGCATGGAAGTATTGCCCCCCGCACGGTCGTCAAATCCGCCATCAGCACCGCACGCACACGCCTGGGCAGTGCACCGCTCAAGACACTGCATGCACGCGCCTGCAAACCTCTGGCCAGCCTTAAAGCCCAGCCCCACGCCTTCTACGCCGGACTGCGGCTGGTCGCCCTCGATGGCAGCGTCTTCGATATCCCCGATGAGGTGGCTAATGCACAGCACTTTGGTCGCCACAAAGCTGCTGGCACTACCTCGGGCAATACCTCGGGCAACGTGGCCTCCTACCCGCAGGCGCGCTGCGTGCTGCTGGCCGAGTGCGCCACCCACGCCATCATCGATGCCCAGCTAGGGGCCAGCACCCAAAGCGAGAACGCCTTGGCCCAACCCATCTTGCAGCGGCTGCAACCGGACATGCTGTGCTTGGCCGATAGGGGCTTTTGCGGCTACCCCAACTGGCGCAAAGCCATGGCCAGCGGAGCCCAGCTGCTGTGGCGCTGCAAGACCGACTGGCAGCTGCCCATAGACCAGATGCTGGATGACGGCTCCTACCTTACCACCCTGTATCCAGACCAAAAGTCGCGCAGAGCCGGCACTGGCGCAGTCAAGGTGCGCGTGATGGAGTACGACTTGCCACAGCAAAGTGGTGCGCAAGAGCGCTATCGTTTGATCACCACGTTGCTTGACCCCAAGAAGGCTCCAGCCCTGGAGCTGGCCACGTTGTACCGGGAGCGCTGGGAGATTGAGAGCGTCTTGGATGAGCTCAAAACGCATACCCTGGAGCGCCGGCGAACGCTCAGAAGCAAAACGCCCCAGGGTATTGAACAAGAGTTCTATGGCTGGCTGCTAATGCACTACGCGACCTGCTGGCTGATGCACCAGGCGGCCAGCGCGCACCGATTAAAGCAACGAGACTTATCGTTTACAGGAACGCTGCACCTGGTGCGCAGACACCAGCCCCACTCAGGGGCCTTTCCCCCCTGACAGGCCCAGGCACCGCAGGCGCTGGTTCAGGCGGCTGCTGCAGGAGGCATCCCAACTCAAATGCGTCAGCAGCCGGGGCTTGCACAGGCCACGCATGGTCAAGCACCAGCGCAGCCGCTACCCCAGTAGCACGAGCCGCGTGCGCACCAGCGAGCCTATCTGCACCGCGCCACGCATATTGCAGCCTAAGCCGCTTAGCAAATGGGGAAGAGAGAAACGGTCAATTTCTAGTTAATAGAACAGTATTGGCCGCGAAGCTGTGCACGCCAAGTGCCAAGGCGGGCACAGCTATGGCGTTGAAGGCACGCCGGGGTGTTCTGAAGCCTACTTTCAGAGTGTTTTAGGCCAATAACCCAAGTAAAACCTGCTCAACCAGCTATGCAATTCATAGTAGCTAGTACGTGCCCATCACACAGGTACGCTCAATCACCCGCTCATCACCCAACACAATCAGCGCAAACAGCAGTTCATCCAAGCTGCTAGCACGCGCTACACGACGCGCTAGCAGCGGTGTGGCTTGCGGGTTCATCACTACAAAATCTGCCTCACACCCCACTGCCAAATTACCCACCACGCCCTGCAACCCCAGCGCCTGCGCCGCGCCTGCCGTGTGCTGCCACCATAATTGCTGCGGGCTTAGCGTAGCAGGCTGCTTGGCTAAAATTCCCGTCAACGCTGACGACCGCGCTACATAATACGCAGCAAGCATAGTTTTAAAAGGCGATAGCGACGTACCACCACCCACTTCGCTAGCCAGGCCGTGCAGCATGCCGCTGGTGTGTGCCGCAGCATAATCAAAAAATCCGCTGCCTAAAAATAAATTGCTCGTAGGGCACACAGCAGCGGCCACACCGCGCTGCATCATTAGCGCGCGGTCGGCGTCGTCAAAATGAATGCAGTGCGCGTACACGCTGCGCTGGCGCAACAAGCCAAAATCGTCATATACGCTTAAGTAGCTGCGCGCCTGCGGGTGCAAGTCGCGCACCCAAGCCATTTCGTCGATGTTCTCGGCCACGTGCGACTGAATCCACACACTCGGGTATTTAGCGGCCAGTTGCCCTGCCCCGCGCAGCTGCGCATCGCTGCAGGTAGGGGCAAAGCGCGGGGTGATGGCATAGCCTAAGCGGCCCACACCATGCCAGCGGTTAATCAACGCTTCGGTGTCGATCAACGACTGCTCGGTGTTATCACGCACACCATCGGGACAGTGGCGGTCTTGCAGGCATTTGCCAGTGATGATGCGCTGGCCGCTGACCTCTGCCGCCTCAAACAACGCGTTAACCGACGGCACGTGTGATGTAGCAAACGTAAGCGCGGTTGTCACACCATTACGCAGCAGCTCTGCTATAAAAAAACTAGCTGCCTGAGCAGCATATTCGGGAGAATTGAAGCGTTTTTCTTCTGGAAATGTGTAGTTGTCTAGCCACGGTAACAGCCCGTCGGCGGGTGAGCCAATAACGTCGATTTGCGGGTAGTGCACATGCATGTCGATAAAACCCGGCGCTATGATGCGACCCGGCCAGTGCTGCGTGGGCGTATCGGGGTAGGTGGCGCGCAGGGTGGCATACGCACCTGCGGCTACCACCTTGCCATCGCTACCCACCACCAGCAAGCCGTCTTCGTCAAACACAGCTCGCGGCTGGCCGTGGTGGTCTTTAAATCGCAGCAATGCTGCGCGGTAAATTGTGGAGGTGGGTAGTGGGTTAATCACACCGCTATTTTGCTATCTTTCCAATGACCCCGGCGACTAAAAAGTTCATATTGAGTATTTGGTCGTCAGACAGCCCAGTACCTGAGGTAATCACGGTACGGCCTTCGTTGTCTAGCACCGCTTGGCGTTTGGCAAAAAACGGCAACAGCGCGCCGATGCGCACGTCGTTTTGGTAGGCCAGCACTTCGTTGCGTACGGCCATGGGCACCTTGGTGCCAAAACCTTCTACACGCACCATGCCTTGGCGCGTGCCGCCCCACACGCTGCCGCTTTGCCAGCTACCGTCTAACGCAGCGCGTACGCGCTGGGTGTAGTAGTCGCCCCAGCGGTGGGTGACGGCGATGATTTGTGCATCAGGCGCTACTTTGCGCATGTCTGAGTGGTAGGCCACGGCCATTTTGCCGCGCTCTTGCGCGGCCACCATCACGGCATTAGAGCCGGTGTGAAAGGCCAGCACATCGGCGTCTTGGTTCATCAGCGTCATGGCGGCCTCGCGCTCGCGGGCGGGGTCAAACCATGCGTTCAGCCACACCACTTTGACTTGCGCTTTGGGGTTAACCGAGCGCATGCCCAGCGTAAAAGCGTTGATGCCCTGCAGCACCTCAGGGATAGGAAACCCCGCCACGTAGCCCGCCATATTGGTTTGCGTCATGCGGCCCGCAACAATGCCAGCCAAGTAACGGCCCTCGTAGTAGCGGGCGTTGGCAGTGGCTACGTTGGCCGCAGTTTTGTAGCCAGTGATAGATTCAAACTTGACGTCTGGAAAGTCTTTAGCCACTTTCAGCGTGGGTTCCATGTAGCCAAAGCTGGGCGTAAAAATGACCTTGTGGCCCTGCTGCGCCAGCTCGCGTATCACGCGCTCAGCATCAGCGCCTTCAGCCACGTTTTCGACATAGGTGGTTTTAACTTGGGCACCCAGCGCAGCCTCTACGGCTTTGCGCCCTTCGTCATGCTGGCGCACCCAGCCGGCCTCGGTCAGCGGGGCCACGTAGACGAAGCCTACTTTCAGCGGCTGGGCAGCGGGTTTGGTGTCATTGGGCTGCAAGGCAAGGGTTTGCGCTGCGATGGAAAAGGCAAAACTGGCGGCGAGCAATGTCGCAGCGAGGTTTTTATACATGGTAGTCCTCTACATGGCTCTGGAAAATCAAGGCGCTTTGCTACAGAGCATCGCAAAGCGCTGGGGTGATTTTAACTGGTGGGTGTGGGGTTTTGCGGCGGGCTTGTAGGTTGGTGCGTCTATTGCGTTTTGGTTTGCTTAGGTTTTTTCGCTCGGGTGCCTATTCCAGTGATGTATCTATTGCTTTACAGGCTTGGTTGTTTGCGCGCTTCTTTGCTCGGAGGCTGCGTCTCTGGGTGGTGAGATAGCGTATGCCAACCGCCTGATTTCTGGTATGTCCAGTATGAAGACGGTTGGCATACTCTATCTCACTTACGACCAAAGTAGTGCGCTACCGCTAGTCGCCGACTTGAGCATTTGGGGTCAGATCAAAATTCAGGAACATCTTGCATCCGGCGCGACACCAAACCCAAACGAAATTTTGCTCTGACCACAATTGCATCTCTCCGGCGCGCGGGCTGCTAAAAAAAAGTCAGTCATACCAATCCAATAACCGAAGCACGGGCTGCCCAAACCAAGCAAAGAACAATGTGACGAGTCGGGTCCGTCTCGATGAAAAATATGTAGCAAGGCGCGCGTTGAGAATGCTAGTGAACCCAAAGCCCCAGTTCGCGCGTGTTTGCGTAGTATTTTTGCAGCGAGATGCCCGGCTCGAGTCCAGCTACCCGGTGCGCACGCTAACTGAGCAACCAACTCTCCGGTGCGCACGCGAACCTAATAACCAACCAAGCCGAAACGTACGCAAAACCAACGACGCACCTGATGCATATGCAGACCAAGTTGCAAAAAAAGAAGCACTCACCGCCTAAACACATCAAACCAATCCCTTTTTAATACGGAAATAATCTCCCTGGCCCGTAGATCCTGATCAAGCAGCTATGAAATTGATAGTAATCAGCGTATCAAACCCTGCACCGCTTTAAAGTGCTCATGCTCTGCGCCGCGCAGCCACTCAAACAGCACCATCTCTGTGGTTACCAAATTAGCCCCCTCAGCGGCCAATCGGTCATACGCCGCGTCGCGGTTGCGCTCGGTGCGGGAGGTGCAGGCGTCGGTGACGACGAAGACGTCAAAGTCGTCCAGCAGCCCCATAACTGTTTGCAGCACACACACATGGGCCTCCAAGCCCGCTACAACGATCTCAGTACGTCCGTTCTCGGTAGGCTTTTGCAAATGCTTGGGCACGCTGCGCGCATTCGGCGAGGCTTTGGGGGTGCCTACCGCTTGCAAGTGCTCTAGCAGGCCTTCGTCGCAGGCGCTAAAGCTGATTTTTCGCAGCGGTTGCTGCGCCCAAGCTGCCAGCTGGGGCACGGTGGGGCCCAAGCCCTCTGGGTACTGCTCGGTCATGCACACGGGTATGCGCAGCCACTGGGCGGCTTGGGCCAAACGCAGTGCATTGGCCACAGCACCTGCGCCATCGTGCATGGCGGGAACCAGCTTGGTTTGCAGGTCGATCAGCACCAGTTGGCTGTAAGGGGCTTCGATGAGCATGGGGAGGCTTTCTGAAAAATGAGGACACTTCGGTGTGGTTGCATGGATTATCGGTGCAGCGCCATGATCGGTGCAGTACCGCGTATAGCGACTTAAAAATTCAAGCTCGATTGCGGACTAGGCATGGCTTTTGGTTTTTTTACAGCTTTAAGTTTTTCAGGCGAACCGCGTGCTTTGTCTTTAACCACTGCAGCAGCCAATTTTGGCACGCGCACCGCGCTGGGTGCCATCTTGTTTGCCAGCTTAACTACCGCAGGTTTGGCAGCCAATGATTGCATGACCCGCTGCTGCAACCTTTGCACCACCAGCTGCAAGGCAAGCGCATCGCGCACCAGCAGGCTGCGCAGCACGGCGCCTTGCCAAGCTGTCCAAAACTCCACCGCCCAAGCTTGGCAGTCATTGCGCAACAGGTCGGGCGCTGATGCTGTGCGCTTTTTGCCCCCAGCAGCGGGCACGGCCACCGCAGGCAAGTAGCCTTGAAGGCAGGTAAATAGCGCGTCGGCTAGCACTGCATCCCACTGCCCTACACACTGCAGCAGCCGCAGCCTAAAGCCTTCGTGCAGGCCCGCCACCTCTTGGCCCAGCGCCCCCACCAGGCAGCCCTGCTGGTAGTGCTGGGCTTCTAAGTGAGCAGTGTAGTCTGCCAAGAAACCTTCCAGCGCGGCGCACAGGTCCTCAAAGCTGGCCATGCGCGGCCCCACCAACCAACGGTTTAAGCGCTGCATAAACATCGCCTGGTAGCTGTCTAGCAGCGCAAAACCATAGACTTCTTTGCTGGCGAAGTAATGGTAGAACGAGCCCTTGGGCACTTGGCAACTGCGCAACACTGCGTCAATACCGGTGCCCGCCCAGCCGTGCGACAACACATGTTGTAAGCCAGCACCGACCAACTTTCCGCGTGTGCTTTGCTTTTTTACCCGCCTAGCTGGGTGGGGCACCACCACCGTTTCTATAGCATCTAAGTAATTCATTATTAGACCGGTCAGTTATTAATATGATTGATATTTTACTGAAATCACACTAGCTAAAAACCCTAATGTATTTGTAAATCAACAACTTACACTGGTTATCTTACTTGACTTATCAAGTTAATTTAACTAACATACAATTAATGCAATTAACTAACCCACGCTCGATCCCACGGACTGTAGCCAGTTTCGCCATCGTAGGCTTGTCAGGGGCGTTGCAGGCGCAAACCACCAGCGCCGACGATATAGGCAACTTTATCGCCGAGCGCGGCATTATCGCCAAAATTGGTGAGCAGGTTAGCCAAGCCAGCCGCGCGGTCAGCAACACCGCCTCAGACTTGGTAGTCAACGCCATGGGCTTTTTGGGTGTGCCTTACAAACGTGGCGGCAACAGTGCAGAAACTGGTTTTGACTGCAGCGGCTTTGTCAAAGCCATGTACGAGCAAACCGTAGGCCAAGTGCTACCGCGCCGCGCAGCAGAGCAAGCCGCTGCCACGCAAAAAATAGACAAAACCGAGCTACAGCCGGGCGACTTAGTGTTTTTTAACACGCTCAAATCTGCCTTTAGCCATGTGGGTATCTATGTGGGTGACAACAAGTTTATCCACTCGCCCCGCAGCGGCAGCGTGGTGAGGGTAGAAGACATGCGCATCAGCTACTGGAGCAGCCGTTTTGACGGTGCCCGCCGCGTGCAGCCAGCTGCCAGCACTTCACCTGCTGCACAAAACACGACGCAGAGCATTGCGCCTAGCAAAGCTACACCTTAAAGCGCTGTTTAGACTTTTGCGCAAATGCGTTGGTGAAGCATTTGCCTGGGTCTATCACCTCGGCGCGCAGCAGCGGTTCAGCATTGCGCATGGCGTCTAGCGTATTGCGCACACCTGCTGGCGGAATCAACCCGTCTAGCGCTATTGCCTCGCGCATACGCTCAAAGGCAGCAAAGTACAGCGCCCGGTCACCTGCAAAGTAGCTCTCGGGCACAGTCTTCATCAGGTCCGACACGCCTGCAGTTTGCAGCCATTTCAGCGCACGCACTATGGCGTGCGTAGCGGCTTGCGTGGTGGCCGGGTTTTTTTGGATAAATTCTGGCGTGGCAAACAAGCAGGTGGCTGGCATGTCGCCGCCGCAGGCCAGTGTGGTGCCGCGCACGGTGCGGGTGTCGGCCACCATACGCAGCTCGCCGCGCTGTTCTAGCTGGGTCATTAAAGGGTCAAAGTAGCTTATAGCGTCTATCTGCCCCGCACGCAATGCAGCCAATGCGCTGATAGGCGTTCCCACACTGACAAAACTCATATCGCCCAAGCGCAGCCCACCACGGGCCAGCACCGCGTGCGCCACCGTATGGCTCGGTGTGCCAGGGGCCACAATGCCTACTTTTTTGCCCGCTAAATCAGCTATGGTTTTAAATTCAGGCATAGTTTTAACTGATACGCCCACAGCAATTTGCGGTGCACGCCCCATCAGCACAAATGCGTTAAACGGCTGCCCCCTGGCCTGCAATGCCAGCGTGTTTTCTATCCAGCCGCACACCATATCGGCCGCGCCAGTACTGGCCAGCTGCTGCGCACGCACCGCGCTAGGCGGCTCGGTCACCTCTAGCGTCAGGCCCTCAAGCGCAAAGTAACCTAGCTGCTCAGCGATTGTTAAAGGCAAATAGGCCAATGCGGTTTTGTTGGCAGCAGCAATGGTGATGGATTTTTTCTCTAGCTTTAGCGTGCTGGCCAGCGCAGGAAAAACCACGCTGGGCAATGCCACGGGGCTGCTGACAGCTGCCACTGTAGCGGTCTGCGCCCACGCAGCGCCTGCCAGTACCCCGGTAGCGCCCACAGCTACAGCCCCCGCTTGTATCAGCCAGTCGCGGCGTTGTCCTTGGTTTATTTTTATCATACCAATAGCTTACATATCCATGGCACGCACCGCATCGGGACTGTCACCGAGCGGGTTATTACGTAAGCTACTTGTTAGTTAAAGTAACGGCTTCTTAAAACTCGCACGCAAACTCAACACCACTTATTTATAGCCCACTAATAAAATAGCGATATTAACTACCAACGCACCCGCCCACACTCCTGAGCGCGCTGTCGCCATATCGCCCAAATACGTGATGATGTACAAGCTGCGCAGCAATAGCCACAAAAAACACAGCACATCCACCATAGTTTGAGATGCGCCCAGCGTGTGCGCAATGATCACGGCTGCAAAAAAAAACGGCAGCGCTTCAAACGTATTGGCCTGCGCCGCATTGGCGCGCCCACGCCAGTCGGTTTGCCGTGCCAGCCAAGCACGCGGGTCGTGGTTGTCATAGCCACCATCGCGCCGCGGAGTTTTAAACATGCCCGACTTGGCAATGCCTGCACACACCATCGGCAAAATAGCAGCGATCAATAGGCACCAGTAGGCTATGGTGAAGTGTGCGTTAGGCATCATTTTCTTTCTGGATTAAAAAGTAAGTTAGGCAAGGTTAAAAAATATTTTTAGCGTGAGAGTTTAAGATGCATCCGCCGGGGGTGGATACACCACGCTAACTACCTCTAGTAGCTGCAAACCCGCTGGCGTAGCCAAACGCACTTCCTCACCTTCGCGCGATTTAAGCAATGCTTGTGCAATAGGCGATATCCAGCTGACTTGCTGCAAAGTGCTGTCTGCCTCATCGATGCCTAAAATAGTCACGGAGCGCTGGGTTCCCGCAGCATCAGCGTAGGTGACGGTAGCGCCGAAGAATATTTGGTCCTTACCATAATGCAGCGACGGGTCAGACACCTGCGCAATCTCAAGCCGTTTGGTTAAAAATCGAATCCGTTTGTCAATCTCGCGCAGCCGCTTTTTGCCGTACAAATAATCGCCGTTTTCACTGCGGTCACCGTTTTTAGCGGCCCAGTGCACCGCCTCCACTATTTTGGGGCGTTCGCTGTCCATCAGGTCTAGCAGCTCTGCGCGCAGGCGTGCGTAGCCTAGCGGCGTAATGTAGTTTTTGCCACCGGGCGGCAGGGGTGGCAAGCCCATGTCGTCGTCGTCATCGCCACCAGCGTCCGCGTCAGATTCTTTGGTAAATGCTTTGCTCATAGACAAAACAGTATAGATGTGAAATGCATAATAGCCTTGTTTTATGGGCCAAAATACACAGCCCGCGCTTCCCAATTGCCAGCATACCCAGCCAAGGAAATAGCCAGTGTCTGAATCGTTTATTTTGAATCTATCGTGCCCTGATCGGGTAGGCATAGTGCACGCGGTCACAGGTTTGCTGGCGCAACGCGGTGGCAACATCACGGACGCCGCGCAGTTTAACGATCAGAGCACGGGCCAGTTTTTCATGCGCGTTGCATTTGCCATGCCGAAAGGCAGCGTGGCGGGTTTAGATGCGCAATTTCACGCTCTGGCCCAAGACATGCAACTTACTTGGCAGCTGCATGCTGCCGAGGAGAAAATGCGAACTATTTTGATGGTGTCCAAGCTGGGGCATTGCTTGAATGATTTACTGTTTAGATACCGCAGCGGTTTAATTCCTATCGATATTCGCGCCGTGGTGTCTAACCACCGCGACTATTACCAACTGGCCGCGTCGTACGAAATTCCATTTTTTCACTTACCTGTTACTGCCGAGACCAAACCACAAGCCGAGGCGCAACTGCTTGATTTAGTAGCCAAAGAAGACGTTGAGCTGGTGGTGCTAGCGCGCTACATGCAGGTACTGTCTAATAACCTGTGCAGATCGCTGCAAGGCAAGGCTATTAATATCCACCATTCATTTTTACCCAGCTTTAAAGGGGCCAAGCCGTACTACCAAGCGCATGAACGCGGCGTAAAAATTATTGGCGCTACCGCACACTATGTGACAGCCGACCTAGACGAAGGCCCGATCATTGAGCAAGACATTGCCCGTGTAGACCATTCCAACGATCCGCAGCAACTAACCCATATCGGCCGCGATGTAGAGAGCGTTGTATTGTCCCGAGCTGTAACATGGCATGCAGAGCACCGCGTGCTGCTCAACGGCAATAAAACTGTGGTGTTTCGATAACAGTGTTTTGCTCACTGTGTTTTGATACCTCAAAGAAAAATAGCCTAGAGGCATAATGCTTCTAAGCTATTGTTCTATAACGATAATGTTATGGTGCGGCTGGCAGGAATTGAACCCACGACCCCTTGGTTCGTAGCCAAGTACTCTATCCAACTGAGCTACAGCCGCGAAGTCTTGAATTGTAGCATGGGCTGAAATTGCTTAAGTTGGCGGGGCAGCCAGGACCAGCGCGCAACGGCACTGGTCGAATTCAGGCTGCTATGGGGGGCGGTGGCGCGATTTCCAGCTCGACCAACACGGCACCTGACTCAACTTGCTCACCCACGCTGACTCTGACGGCTTTGACGGTGCCAGGCGCTTGCGCGTTGACCCACATTTCCATCTTCATGGCTTCGACACAAACCAGAGGCTGGCCTTCTGTCACGGT
>JAYSWJ010000128.1:0-4355 GCA_043718065.1 Polaromonas sp. | reverse complement strand
TTGTGCACATACCGGGTGGTGGGCGCATCCGGCCCGGTGCCGGTGGTGACGTTGCCCAGGCGGTTGGCCGCGTCAAACTCGTAGCTGCGCAGGCCGTCTTTGGTCATCGCGCCGTTGGCATCAAAGCTGTAGTTCACATTTGACGTGGCCCCGGTGGTGGCCGTGCCTGCCAGCTGGGTTTGCGTAAAGCTCAGAATGCGGTTGCTTGTGGCGTCGACGGTGTAGGTGCGATTAACAGTTTGTGTTGCGGTGCCGCTGCCAGCGGTGTGAATGCTGGTCAATCGGTTGCCGTTGGCGTCATAGGTGCGCGCGTTCGCCTTGGCACGCGCATGGACACTGCGGCGTGTACGGCTACGTGAGGATGAGCGAGTTTTATGCATTAAATAGGGCTGTAGAGCAATATATAACTGCTCAAGCAGCTATTTATTTTGTAGCGTTTGACTTGATTTAAAGTTGAGTGCTGAGCGTAGAGATTAAATGTGATCTAGTCCTATTAATTCTATGACTCTATTAATTTATATCACCATACATCGCAATCGAATCCGAGCTCGCTCATTACGCGAATAGCTTTGCTGGCAATACTTGTATTTTCAAATACAACATCGCTCAATTGGACTGAAAAATATTGGCCTTTTGTTGCCGTATCCGTTGTTGGTAAAACATCAATTTCCTCTACTTTTGTGAACATTAGCTCGTTAATAGCGCTGTGTGGCAGATCAACATTTGTTGCATCAGTCGCTGCAAGTTGAAAAATACTCAACGTTTGACCTATGTCAGGTTTTATTGTGTCGAGATATTTTCCAGATCGACCATAAGCTTGGCCGTCAGCAGTGAAGATGGAAAATTCAAAGTGCGTTTTCATTTCAATTATCTCAAGGGTCGTACAGGAACATTCAATGTCATTGCATCGGCAATTTCTCGGCTTAGATCACAGCCCATTTTTTGACCTAAAGCGATTAAATTGTTAATTTTTCCAATGCGGCCATCAAGATCATCAACGTGTCCGCGCCAAGTAGTTCGTGTGCCAGTTATTGTAGGGTTTGGGGTATTCATAGCATTCCGATATAAACCTGAAACAGGGTCATCGTTTAACATATTATTCATTTTTTTCCTCGCGTCATTAATCGCTTGATTCAGTTCCGCTTTTATGGCGGCACAAGGATCTGCTGTATCTTTGCAATATCTATCGTACAAACTCTCGAGAGGGGGAGATAGTCCTGCTGGTCTAACCGCATTAATAATTCCAATTCCCCCAACGCCAATTCCAATCCCCGCTCCGGGGCCTAACAAACCTCGTAATCCCATTGGGTCGCTATACATCAGCGGATTCCCTCCCACATAGCCAAATCTGTTCCAGCCCCCATCCAACCCAATCGGGTCTGCCTGCGTATACCTCCCCGTCCTCGAGTCATAGCTCCTGAAATAGTTGTAATTGAGATTCGATTCCTTATCAAAGTACTGCTCCGGATATCTCAAATTAAACGTCACCTCCGCCACCGTCGTCGTCCCCGCATTCGGTGTGGTGGCTGGGTCAACAAAGCGGTTTCTCGCCGTGGTCGGCTGTTCATCCCCAAACGCACTGAAGGCCCACTGCCAAGCTACTTGCTTGGCTGAGTTGGTCAGGCGGCGCGGGGTGTTCAGGTGGTCGGTATGCACGGCATAGTGTTTTGACCCCGTGTACGTAGCAATCGGCATCGGCCCTGCTGGCGTAGGCAGGTACACGTAGTGGCTGCTGCCCCCGCTGTTGGCCCCGCCCGAGCCTTGCTCGTACAGCAAGCTGCCGTCCTCATCGTAGTAGTAGGTGTAGCCCAGCTTCTCGCTGGCAGATGGTGCGGCAGTGTTAGTGCTGCCACCCCACAGGCTGGCAAAGAAGTTGGCCAAGGTTTGGATGACCCCCGGGTCGGCTGGGTTGCTGCCCGATGAGACGGGGGCGTACAAGGGCTCGGTCTTAAACAAACGCTGGCCCAGCGCGTTGTGCACATACCGGGTGGTGGGCGCATCCGGCCCGGTGCCAGTGGTGACGTTGCCCAAGCGGTTGGCCGCGTCAAACTCGTAGCTGCGCAGGCCGTCTTTGAGTAGTGATCCGTTGGCGTCAAAGCTGTAGTTCAAATTGCTGGTGGCCCCGCCCGTCGTAGCCGTGCCTGCCAGCTGGGTTTGCGTAAAGCTCAAGATGCGGTTGCTGGCAGCGTCGACGGTGTAGGTGCGGCGGGTGGTTTGTGCTGCGCCGCTGCTGCCAGTGGTTTGCAGGCTGGTGAGGCGGTTGCCGTTGGCGTCGTAGGTGCGCGCGTTCGCCTTGACACGCGCATGTACGCAGCGGCGTGTCCGGCTACGTGAGGATGAGCAGGTTTTATGCATCAAATAGGGCTGTAGGGCAATATATACCTGTTCAAGCAGCTATACATTTGCTAGCTATCTTCAAAGAAAAGATTAAAGCCACTCTCAAGATATTTAACAACAGCAAGTGCATCTTTATCGGATTGCAATACCAAATCTTCAAGCGATAAAGATACACCACCGATTGCATTAGGCAGTGGCGTAAATATGACTCTCTCAACCTCAAGAAGCAGATTGCAATCTCGAACGGTGCAAGGCGGTACCTGTATATCGAGCGGAAGAAAAAAGGAAACAGTATCTCCTCGTGAGGGTAAACCTTCTAGTTCTAAGAAACCAGAGACACGTCCAACCGACTTCACATCTTTGACAAAAACACTTAAGTCAACAGCTATTTTCATATTTAGTTAGGTCTCATTGGTATGTAAAGATCAGCTGACAGCAAAATTTCTTGCGTCATATTGCAGCCCATTTTCTGGCCTAGGCTAATCATTGCATTTATATTGCTAATGCGTCCATCCAAATTTGCACGATGAGTCGTCCAGCCTGGCCCTCCAAACATGCCTGCTTTATCTATAAGCATGTCACGCATCTTGACTTTGGCATCATTAATAGCTTTCTGTGTGGCTGCCTTAATTGATGTGCAAGGGTCGTCGTTCGGATTGCAGTAGCGATCAAACTGACGCTCCTCAAGGGGAGACATGTCTTTAGGTCTAACCGCATTAATAATTCCGATTCCCCCGACACCAATTCCAATCCCCGCGCCGGGGCCTAACAAACCTCGTAATCCCATTGGGTCGCTATACATCAGCGGATTCCCTTCCACATAGCCAAATCTGTTCCACCCTCCATCCAACCCAATAGGATCAGACTGCGTGTACCGCCCCGTCCGCGCATCGTAGGAGCGGAAGTAGTTGTAACTCAGCCCTGATTCCTTATCAAAGTACTGAAAGGTTTGCCCCGACACACTCTCGCCGTAGATGAAGGCATTTTCCTGAGGCAAATCAATGGGTTGCGAACAAATTACGAAGACAGCACCTGTGAACGGTTGGAGATTTTTTCCATGGAGCACATTCTAGGCTGCAAACCTCACACATGGGAAGCGTGCGCGCCAGCGCACAGGATGCGCGGCGCGCAGCGCCGGGCAGCTAAGGATTTAAAGCGTTGAAGGTGGTTTTTAACTGCTTTGAAGCACGTTTTACAGCTCTTTCAGGCCGGTAACCCAAGTAAATTTTGCTCAAGCAGCTACGAAGTTCATAGCGTTAGATGGTCAAGCTCTACCACTTTTAGCCGCTGGGTTCTGCGCGCACTCACCAAGCCGGACTGACGTCCAGGCTGCGCAGCACCCGCAGGGCTTGGCCTTGACGTGCGAGGTTCAAATTACGCTGAAGGCTCGTGCGGTGCACACCGACTCTGGCGGTTTGCACCGCATGGCCAACCTGGGCGAGTCTTGGCGTTCTACTGAGCCAGTTTAAGAAGTTTTCCATCTTGATTGGGCGGTTTCAGTGATCGAAATGGGCATTTTTCCGACGTGGATATTCAATAGTTCGCTATTTTATTTGTAGTAATGACTGCGACCACAGCGCAGGCCGTGCCTGCGCGCGCGAAGCGCGGGCAGCTAAGGAGCTTAGGCGCTTGCGTGTGGGGCGGCTTCGCAGCATAGCGACCACCACCGCGCCGGGTGGAGGGAACCCCCGCGGGGGGTGGACGGGCCACCCCGGCGCGGCCTGGGCGCGCAGCAGCCCGGCCCTGCGGGTGGGCGGGGGCCAACACGTAATGGCTGCGCGCAAGCGCCTGACCAGAACACTTGCAGCGACGGCAACGCCGTGGCTGCACACACTTTGGCTGTTCAAGCAGGGCTTTGGCGCTAGACGGGCAAAGCCCGCAAGCCAATGCCCTGCGCCGCAGCCGCGTAGGAGCGCAGCGGGGCGCAAGACATAACGGGGGTCGCGTGCAGCGCGGCCACCAAGCGAGAGCGCAGCGGTAGCGACTGGACGCGCTACATGCGACAGCCCGTTATGTTA
>JAYSWJ010000127.1:0-10987 GCA_043718065.1 Polaromonas sp. | reverse complement strand
ATAGCCTCAATGGCGGGGCTGAAGGTGCTGCCGCAAATTGGCGTGTACTGCATGAGCAAAGCCGCCGTGGTGCACATGACCAAAGCCATGGCCTGCGAATGGGGAAAATACGGCATCAATATAAACGCCATTTGCCCAGGCTATATCGATACGGAGATCAACCACCACCACTGGCAAACCGAGCAAGGCCAAAAGCTGGTGCAAATGCTGCCGCGCAAACGCATTGGCAAGCCTGAAGATTTAGACGCGCTGCTGGTCATGCTGTGCAGCGACCAAAGCCACTTTGTCAATGGCGCGATCATTGCGGCAGACGATGGGTTTGGTGTTTAACTCCACAGGAATAGCGATTTGTTGACAGGTATTTTGGCCGGCCTAGCGGCAGGCGCATTGTGGGGCTTGGTGTTTGTAGCGCCCCGTATGGCGACTGGTTTTACGGCGGTAGACTTTACTGCGGGTCGGTTTGTGTCGTACGGTGCGCTGTCGGTGGTGTTGATGCTGCTGTGGCGCAAGACCGCCTTACCTACTTTGCGGCAGGCATGTGCTGCGCTGGGCATGAGCGTACTGGGTTTTACGGGCTATTACCTGCTGCTGGTGGTCGCCATACGCGACGCAGGCACCGAGGTGCCTAGCTTGATCATTGGCACTATTCCCATTTGGATGCTGCTGCTGGGCAAACCAGCAGGCCTGCGCTGGGCAGGCCTGATACCGGGCTTGGTACTGACCTTGCTGGGTTTGGGTTTGATGATGCAGTCGTCACACGGCGCATCGGACACGGCTGCGGCGGCTGCGCCAGTGTTCGCACATTTCTGGCGCGGCGTAGCGTTTGCTGTCGCATCCATGGCGTTGTGGACAGCATTTGGCATACTCAATGCCAGATGGCTTAAAACACACCCTGAAGTGAACGCTACCACTTGGGCTAATTGGCTGGGCATGGCCACAGGGTTGGGTGCTTTAGGACTGTGGTTAGTAGCTGGTACAGATGCTAAAACACTGTTTAAGGCCGCAGATACTGCTCAAGCAGCTACTATTTTTATAGTAACAGGCATTGGCTCGGCTTGGCTGGCTACTTACTTGTGGAACGTTGCCAGCCAGCGGTTACCAGCTAGTTTGTGCGGCCAATTGATTGTCAGCGAGACGATTTTTGCACTGGTGTATTCGTTTGTGTGGGATAGCCGTATGCCCAGCGTGCTGCAAGCCGTGGCCTGTGGCTTGTTTATCTGCGGTATTTTTGCCAGCATTCGGGCGCACCGATAAAGAAATTAATTTATGAAAATCACTATTCCAGAACAGAAAAAACTCGTCTTTGAGATGACCATCCCCATCCGCTGGGGCGATATGGACGCGATGGGCCACTTAAATAACGGTAGTTATTTTCGCTACCTTGAGACCATTCGCATCGACTGGATGCACAGTATTAACGCCGTGCCTGACCCGACAGGCGAAGGCCCAGTTATCGTGAACGCGTTTTGCAATTTCTACCAGCAGCTGGTGTACCCCGGCGATGTGCTGGTAAAGATGTACACCAGCGACCCCGGCCGCACCACCTTTGAAACCTGGGGCACCATGGAGCGCGCCGACGCACCCGGCGTGATTTGCGCAGCAGGTGGGGCTACGACGATTTGGGTGAATTTTCCAACACAAAAGGCCGTGGCCTTGCCGGACTGGGTGCGGCTGCTAGTAAATTAACTTTCAACCAGAACAACCGATAATCTAGGCTAAGAGTTTCGGACATGACACACCACATAGCCTTTTACAAATTTGCCGTTGTCGCCGACGTAGACGCCGTAGTTACGCGCCTGCGCGAGGTCACTGCACCGATGCTGGGCAGCATACTGGTGGCCAGCGAGGGCATCAATGGCATGCTGGCTGGCAATGCAGAGCAGTTAGATACTTTTGAGGCTGCTTTGCAAACTGACCCCGTATTTCAAGATAAATTTATGGGCACCGTGTTCAAGCGCACTGAATGCCAGACACCGCCTTTCAAACGTATGAAGGTGCATGCTAAAAAAGAAATTGTGCCGCTAGGCATTGACGGTGTAGACGCTGCAGGCCGCACGGCGGATATTGAGCGCACCAACGTAGCACCGCAGGCGTGGCGCGAGCTGATTAAGCAGCCCGATGTGGTGCTGCTTGACAACCGCAACAGTTTTGAATACCGCCTGGGCAAATTTAACGGCGCGATTGACCCCGGAGTGGTGAATTTTCGCGATTTTCCAGAATACGTGAAAGCGCATGCCGCCCAATGGAAAGCCGAGCATAAAAAAGTAGCTATGTACTGCACGGGCGGCATTCGCTGTGAAAAGAGCAGTGTGTGGATGCAAGACTTGGGGCTAGACGTGTACCAGCTAGAAGGCGGCATACTGAACTATTTTAAAGGCATGCCCGACGCCAGCAAAGATTGGCAAGGCGAATGCTTTGTATTTGACAACCGCGTGGCGCTGGACACGCACCTGCATGAGACAGACACGACGGTAGAAGACGTGTATGAGAGCGAGCCCGACGGCGCATGGCGGCTAGAGCGCGCTAAAAAGCTCGGTGGCGACGTTTAAGTTGCGCCACTAGTATGGCCAAGCAACGCCCGCCTAGTGCGCCACCGCTGCGCACCAAACCGCCCATGCGCCATGGCGTTAGCCCCAGCCTGATGGTGTTGCCCAACACACCGTTAGTGCACTCACCCGCCGCACATGCATTGCTACACCAGCCCGCTTACTTGCTAGACTATTTAGAGCATTCTGCGCACATCCCACCTGGCCAAACTTGGCGTGACCGGCTAAGCTCAGGTCAAGTATTTGACGATGCAGGGCTAGCGCTGGGGGTAGACACGCTGTACGCACCTGCGCTGCGCATTTACTACTATCGCCATATAGTTGACGAGCCGCGTGTGCCGTTTGACGAAACCATCATTTATGAAGACGCGCATTTGTTGGTGGCTGACAAGCCGCACTTTCTACCCGTCTCACCCACCGGCCGCTACGTGCAAGAGACGCTGCTGGTGCGCCTGAAAAATCGTACAGGTTTGGACGATTTAACCCCCATTCACCGGCTTGACCGCGACACTGCGGGCGTTGTTTTGTTTAGCAAGCAAATCGCTTCGCGCAACGCGTATGCCGCTATGTTCAGGGCGCGGCAGGCCCACAAGGTGTATGAGGCCATCGCACCTTATCGCGCCAACCTTATTTTTCCCGTCACTCGCCAAAGCCGCTTGGTCACCGCTGCTGCATCATTTATGCAAATGCAAGAAGCACTTGGAGCGCCTAACAGCACCACACACATCAGCCTGCTAGAGGCGCGCGGCGACTGGGCGCGCTACCAGCTGCAACCCGTTACTGGCCAGCGCCACCAGCTGCGCGTGCACATGCTGGCGCTGGGCTTGCCCCTGCGGTTCGATGCGATATACCCAGTGCTGACGCCCGAGCCAGCACTGGGCGCGCTAGACTACAGCCAGCCGCTGCAGCTACTGGCCCAGTCCATTGCATTTAATGACCCTGTTACGGGCCAAGCGCGGCAGTTTAGGAGCGCGCATTGCTTGCATCTGCCTTAAAACACCAAACAGCTTTTACACACAACTTTTTTCAAACCGTTGCAGACGTGTGCTTAGCGCTTGGCTACAGTAACTTCATGCGACACAAAAAGTACGTGAGGCTGTTTCCGCCGGTGAGCGATTTTTCTAAATTAAGCCCTACACGGCGCGACTATAAATCTAAACCATGGCTCAAGCGTGCATTGCTGTGGGGCTTGCCTGCGGCAATGCTACTGTTCATTATGGTGTCGTGTGGTGGCGGCGGTGGCAGTACATCAGTGGCTACAGACGCCAATCCAGTTAGCACATCCGTACCTACGGCTGGCACAACACCCCCGGCCAACGTGCAAGCAGCAGGGCCTTTGACAGTTACCGAAGTAGCCAGCGGATTGACCAACCCTTGGAGCATGGCCTTTCTACCCGGTGACCGAGCGCGGCGGCACACTGCGCATCGTCTCACCGCAAGGCACCGTGTCTGCACCGATTAGCGGCGTGCCCCCAGTGGACAGTCGCGGGCAGGGCGGCTTGCTGGACGTTATGTTAGACCCTGCGTTTGCTAGCAACCAGCGCATTTACTTCAGCTTTGCTCAGAAGGGTGCCAACGATACCAACAGCACCGCCGTAGCCCGCGCGGAGCTAAACATCAGCACCTTGGCGCTTGGTAACGTGAAGGTGATTTTTGAGCAATTGCCCAAAGTGGTTAGCACAGGTCATTTTGGCTCGCGCTTAGTGTTTGACAAAAACGGCTATCTGTTTGTCACCTTGGGTGACAGGCAAAACAGCGATCAGAGCGGCTTTGCGCAAGACCTCTCGCGTGGCAATGGCAAAGTAATGCGCATCACCACCGATGGCGCGGCCGCACCCGGCAACCCGTCGCTTGGCGCAGGCGCGCAGCCAACTATTTGGAGCTACGGCCACCGCAACCCGCAAGGCGCAGTGTTGAACGCCACCACGGGTGAGTTGTGGGTTAACGAGCATGGTTCGCAAGGCGGTGATGAACTTAACCTAGTGTTGGCAGGCAAAAACTACGGTTGGCCACTGGCCAGCTATTCGCAGGAATACGGCAGCACTACACCCATAGGCACCACCAGTTTGCCAGGCATGGTGCTACCAGTGAGCTATTGGCTAACTCGCGATGGCAGCCTTTTTAAAGGCGGCAGCCAATCGTAGATTGCGCCAAGTGGTATGGCCATTTACACGGGCGATAAATTTACAGAATTTAAAGACAATTTATTTATCGGTGCACTGGCGGGCACGGCACTGTGGCGTGTGGTGCTGGGCGGTGCTGATGGCAAAACCGAAGTCTTTCGCGAGCGATTGTTAGCTACACGTGGTGAGCGCATGCGCGATGTGCGGATGGGGCCGGACGGCTGGATTTATTTGCTTAACGACAATGGGAAGTTGTTGCGGGTTAGTAAATAGGCTTTTTTGTTCATTCGTTCCTTTGCTCGGTTGCTCGTTGTTCTGGCACGCGCCCGGCTGCGGCATAGGCCTATAGCCACCAGCCGCCACGGGCACAACGGCCAAGCATCTGCGGTACTCGAAATGGGGGAAATAACGGGCCTCGCGCAAGCGCTCAGACAGCCTAAATTTCTTGTCTCTTGCGCTGCGTGGAGCCCGTGCCTCAACAGGTGGCCATAGGCCTATGCCACAGCCGGTCGCTTGTAGTGGGTTGGGGGTGATGTGCTCAGTTTGTGTCTTCACTTGATGCTGTGACGCATGCCGTTGTGGCTGAGTAGCGTTAGCAAGTAGTGTCCGTTTGCAAACAAAGTTATGGCAAACGGGGCCTACAAATAGGTCCAGCACATGGGTCGGCCCAGCAGGCGTAGCAAATGGGGTCGGATCAAAATTCAGGAAGATCACCCTCCGAAGCAGGCACGACAAGTACGAAATTTTGCTAGGACTCCTTTTGCGCTCAACCCGGCGCGCGTGCCTTCAAACTACCACATCGAACAGGGTAAGAGGTGTGAGCGTGTCGATGAAAAAATCGTAGCGAAGCGCGGCCCACCAATTCAAGACAACTACTACCTAACTCGTGTGTTCGCGGAGATTTTTGCAGCGACATGTCACGCGGCCCGTCCAAGGTAAACAACGAAGTAATGCATTGCCGAGGGGGAGTCCAACACCCGCCGCCCGTCCAAGATAAACAACGAGCCAACGCATTGCCAAGGCAAAGTTCAATCCCAAACCAACTCACGATTACTGCAAATTCAATAGCTGCTTGAGCAGGTTTTACTTGGGTTACAGCCCATTAATGCTTAAAAATTAAGGTCTGCAGAGGCTAATTATCCGCCCCGACGCATCATATCGAAGAACTCTGAATTGTTCTTCGTAGCCTTCATGTTTTTCAGCATCAACTCCATCGACTCAATCTCGTCCATGTTGAACAAAAACGAACGCAAAATGCGGGTTTTTTGCAGTACTTCAGGCGACAGTAGCAGCTCTTCGCGGCGGGTGCCAGATTTGCTGAGCTCAATCGCGGGGAACACGCGCTTTTCGTACAAGCGACGTGATAAATGCAGCTCAGAGTTACCGGTGCCTTTGAACTCTTCAAAAATCACTTCGTCCATACGGCCGCCGGTATCGACCAGCGCGGTGGCGATGATGGTGAGCGAGCCGCCTTCTTCTACATTGCGCGCTGCGCCAAAAAAGCGCTTGGGCCGCTGCATGGCGTTGGTGTCAATACCGCCTGAGCCGATCTTGCCGCTGCTGGGCATCACAGCGTTGTAGGCGCGCGCTAGACGGGTGATGCTGTCTAGCAAAATCACCACATCTTTTTTCAACTCAACCAAGCGCTTAGCACGTTCAATCACCATCTCGGCTACGTGCACGTGGCGCGCGGCTGGCTCGTCAAAGGTAGAGCTAATCACCTCAGCTTTTACGCTGCGCTGCATCTCGGTCACTTCCTCGGGCCGCTCGTCTACCAGCAGCACCATCATGTGGATGTCGGGGTGGTTGGCTATAATGGCGTGTGCAATGTGCTGCATCATCACCGTCTTGCCGCTCTTGGGCGGGGCGACGATCAGTGCGCGCTGGCCGCGGCCAATCGGGGCGATCAGGTCGATCACGCGGCCGGTGATGTTTTCCTCAGACTTGATATCGCGCTCAAGTTTGAGCTGTTCTTTGGGGAACAGTGGCGTCAAGTTTTCAAACATCACTTTGTGTTTGTTGCTGTCGGGCGAGTCGCCGTTGACTTTGTCTAGCTTGTTCAGCGCAAAGTAGCGCTCGCCATCTTTGGGCGTGCGCACTTCGCCTTCGATCATGTCGCCAGTGTGCAAATTGAAGCGGCGCACCTGGCTGGGGCTGATGTAGATGTCGTCGGTACTGGCGGTAAAGCTGGTGTCTAGGCTGCGCAAAAAGCCAAAGCCGTCGGGCAAAATCTCTAGTACGCCGTCAGCCACAATGGTCTCACCCGCCTTGGCGCGTTTTTTAATTATGGCAAACATCAGCTCTTGCTTGCGCATGCGGCCAGTGTTTTCGATTTCGAGTTCTTCGGCTTGTTTAAGGACTTCAGATACGTGAAGTGCTTTAAGTTCGTTCAGATGCATGGAGCGTCAGTCAAAGGTAAAAATTGGGGGGATGGGCTCAAAATTAATACGTATATTAATTTTGTGCAATGGGCCGCAAATAGCTAGATGAGGGCGAAACAAGAGCGGTTTGGAACTAGGCAATCACAAGTGTTGTTCACTTACACAGCTGTGTAAGTGCAGGTTTATTATAGCCCCCGTATGATGCGTCATACAAGATGTGATTTAAACTTTAGAATTACACTGCAAAACATAGGAAAATAATCCCCGTGGCTAATTTGGTGAAATCCTTGGCAAATGTGGTTAACCGCTACGACGCACAGCGCCGCGCGGCTGACAAGTCTGCTCCGGTCAGTCAAACCGTGGCCCCCGCTGCGCCAGAGCCAGCCACCTCGGTGGTGCTGCACCCTGAAATATTAGGCACCATTGGCGAGGAAATTGCCCACAACCTGACGCAGGCACTAGACCTGGTGGTGCAGGCTGCGGCCAACCCCAGAACTTTTGGCCAAAGCTTATCGCGCACGCACTTTTTGATTGACCGCATGCGCCGCAAAGCCATGTCGATGCAGCAAATATCGCGCTTGGCCCAAAACCGCGTGCGCCAGTCGCACGAAAAGCTGTCCCTGCCCAGCGTAGCCCAGCAGGCGCTGGACGACCGCACATCTGAGCATGCTGCCTCTGGCCTGGTGGTTAACACTAAGTTTAAGCCGGTCGAGATTATTGTTGACCCGGGTTTGCTGATCAGCCTGATTGGAGCGGCCATCGACTGGGTAACCGAGTTCGGCACCGTGGTGCGCATGAGCACCGCCATGAAGCACTGGCCCCAGCATGGGCAGCTGATTTTTAACGCCGCACAAGGTGTGCGCACGCAAGACGACATTGACCGCAAAACCACGGTAAACCAGTCGATTGCGTGGCATTTGCTGCAGCAAATAGCGCAGACCATGGGCGTGGGCCTGGTGATGGACGAAACTATCCACGAGCGCAGCTTGACCATTGAGTTTCCGCGCACGGTGGTGGCGCTGGAAGGCATGACGATGGTAGAGATGGAATCAGGCCACGCTAGCCTTGGTGGCAACAGCAGTTTTGGCGGGCTAAACTCTAATTTTATGGCGGGGCACCAGGTGCTGGTGCTGACTGATGACTACCGTTTATTTATCGAAGTGCGCGAAGTGTGCCAAAGCTTAAGCCTGCGCTGCGAACATGCGCCCAATGTGACAGTGGCGGAGCGCTTTTGCGAGCTAGAGGTGCCGCATTTGATTGTGTGTGAAGACGTACTGGACGACGAACGCTACGACGCGCTGTTGGGTGATTTGCAGCGCCATTCGCCGGGCTTTCCCACCATCATCGTTAGTGCAGACAGTCATGGGTTTGAGCTGTCTGACTGGTCGGGCAACAGCAAGTCACGCGTGTCGCGCAAAGAGCTGCGTGACCAGTTGCCTAGTGCGTTGACGGTGGAGTTGTCGCGCAGTATTTAGCTTTTGGTTTGCTTAACTGCGAGTTGGTTTCTGGGCTAACGGTATCGCCGGAGAGCTGGTAGTTTTACGCGCTGGGGAGCTGGTTGCTTGGCCAATCGTGCGCTCCGGAGAGTTGGACTCGAGCCGGGCATCTCGCTGCAAAAATACTTCGAAAACACGCGCGAATTGAGGCTTTTGATTCGCTAGCTTGAACAACGCGCGCCTGTCGTAGTATTTTTCATTGAGACGGACCCGACTCGTCACATTGTTCTTTGCTTGGCTTCTAGCCGCCCGTGCTTCGGTGATAGATTGGCATACTCTATCTCACTACCAAGACACTGAGCTAATGCAAAACGATGAGCCACCAAACCAGCCAAGCAGTCAAGGAGCTTGGCTGTTTATAAACAGCAGCGAATTAGACCAACTGCTGGTCAATAAAAGCCGTCAATTGCGACTTGCTCAGCGCACCCACTTTAGTAGCCGCTAGCTGGCCGCCTTTAAAAATCATCAGCGTAGGAATACCGCGAATGCCAAACTTGCCGGGGATGTCGCGGTTTTCGTCAACGTTCATTTTGGTGATTTGCAGCTTGCCTGCGTAGGTAGTGGCTACCTCGTCCAAAATTGGCGCGATCATTTTGCAGGGGCCGCACCATTCGGCCCAGTAGTCCACCAGCACGGCGGGCTGGGTGGACTGCAGCACTTCGGCTTCAAAGGTGGCGTCGGTAATGTGTTTGATCAGGTCGTTGGCCATGCGGTTCTCCAAGGGTTGTTGGGGTGTAGACAAATAGGTGAATAATTTGGTCACTAAAGCATCTGGTATCGTGCCAGAAGGCTATACAGTGTGGTCATTGTGACAGAAAGCAAGACCTAGGCCCCTGGCCCCGGCCCCGCAAAACGCTATGACAGCGATAGACAAAACCAAACACTCTTTAGCTGGTACACCAGCGCTTACAACGGTGCCCGATGCTGCGTTAAATGCTTGGCGAGAACTGTGGGCGCAGGTGGCTGCGCACATGCAGGCTGTGGGCGCGCACGCAGCACGTACGGTGGTGCTGCTGCCGTTTTTTCAGCTGCAGGCGGTGGCGCGTGCACAGTTGCTGCAGCGCGCCCAGTCAAGCAGCGCTGCGCAATTTACCCCGCGCCTAGAAACCACCAAAAGCTGGAGCCAGCGCATTGGCCACTTTAGCCCCGGCGCGCTAGACATTAGCTACGACGCGGGGCTAGACAGCCTGCGCGCCAAGGCGTGGTTGCAACGCGCTGGGCTGGGCGCGCAGCAGGCCATGCTGGTGGGCAGCTTGGTGCAAACCGCCCACCAGCTGGGTGCGCTGGTAGCAGCCGTGCCGCCCGCGCAGCGCAGCGACTGGGCTGCGCAGGCGCGTACCAACGCGCTGCAAGGGCTGGACAAACTAGCCAGCACCCCGCTGATGTATGAGGCCGCTGTGGCCCGCATTGCGCTAGAGTGGGCGGTAGCGTCGCGCTACGCCAGCGATGTGCTGTTTGACGACGCGGTGCGCAGCAGCCTAGACGCGCTGATCGTCGTGCCCGGCCTGCAGGCCAACCCGCTGGCGCAAGCTCTGGCGCAGCACTGGGCGGACATTAGCTGCGACGTGCAGTGGCCTGACTTTGAAGCAACGCAGGCGGACAGCGCGGCGCCGTATCCCACTCAGGGTCACGGTGTGGCGCTGCACCCCGCCCAGTGTCACAGCGTGGCCCTGCACCCATCCACCGACCAGCACGACGAAGCCGACCGCGCTGCCGCCTGCGTGCTGCAGCACATCGCGCAGGGCCGCGTGCTTGTGGCGCTGGCCGCTGTGGACCGGCTGAGCACGCGGCGCATCAGCGCTACGCTGCAGCTGCACGGCGTGCAGTTGCTGGATGAGACCGGCTGGAAGCTGTCTACCACCCGCGCTGCTGCCAGCGTCATGGCGCTGCTGCGCGCGGCCCGCACAGCACACCGGGGCGCTGACGATGAACCCGGCGCAGACGACGCGTTGCTCAACTGGCTAAAACAAACCAACGCGCCCGTGGCAAAAATAAACGCCCTAGAGCATACATTTCGCAAGCAAAATAGCACGCTAGATCAGGTAAATACTGCTCAAGCAGCTATTGAATTTATAGTGTCTGCGCAAGATGACGAGGTAATTTTTGATGCTAATTCTTCAGTCGAAGCCTCCAGTCTAAGTCTGGCCGGCTTGAGCTTGGCCGAAGGTTCGTTAGTGCTGGGGCAGGCTCAGCCTGAGCAGCTTGGCATGGCTGTGAGCAGCACCGGTAGCACTGCGGTGCAGCCTGTATCCGTTGACGGCTTGCTAAAGAACCTGCGCGCCAGCCGCAGCCCCGCGCAGTGGCTGCTGGCCTTGCAGTACGCCCTGCGCGCCACGGGGCAGTGGGCAGCGCTGCAGGCCGACAGTGCAGGGCGCGACTGTGTGCAGGCGCTGCACCTGCTGCAACCCGACGCATTGGCCGACCACAGCGCGCCGATTAGC
>JAYSWJ010000126.1:0-4370 GCA_043718065.1 Polaromonas sp. | reverse complement strand
CCGCAGCGCTGGCTTAGAACTGCACAGCAGCCTAGGCCTGCAATACAACCCGCTAACTCAGCGTTACTGGTTTAATACTGATACCAGCGTAAACTACCAAGTGGCGACACAAAAGATATAGCCGTAAAGACAGCTAAAGCTATAAATTTAATAGCTGCTTGAGCAGGATTTACTTGGGTTAGAGGCTCATATTGCAATAAAAAATGCAATATGAGTGTGTTTTTGATATGTACAGCACATTAAGGCTGTGCCAGCTTACAAGCTGGCAAACACTTGACGGGCTGCAGCTACAGTAGTTTGAATGTCTTGCTCTGTGTGCGCAGCACTGACAAAACCTGCTTCGTACAGCGCAGGTGCAAAGTACACGCCGCGATCAAGCATGCCGTGGAAGAACCGGTTGAATAAAGGGCTGTTACTTTGCATCACAGCGCCATAGTTTTGTGCTAATTCAGGTAGCAGCAAAAAGCCAAACATGCCGCCTTGGCAATCTGCACTCCACGGCACACCTGCTGCTTTCGCTGCGTCGCGCAAACCATCGGTAAGCTGCTGCGTACGTGCAGACAGGGCTTCATAAAACCCTGGTTTTTGGATTTCTTTGAGGGTTGCCAAACCGCAAGCCGTTGCAATTGGATTACCACTCAGCGTACCTGCTTGGTACACCGGGCCCAGCGGAGCCAGTTGCTCCATCACTTTGCGCGATGCGCCAAATGCAGCCAACGGCATGCCGCCACCTATCACTTTGCCCAGTACGGTCATGTCCGGTGTAATGCCCAGCACCTGTTGCGCGCCGCCTAAGCCTACACGAAAGCCTGTCATGACCTCGTCATAGGCCAATAGCGCACCGTGCTCAGTGCACAATGCGCGGCAGCGCTGGGCAAACGCAGCGCTCGAACGAATAAAGTTCATGTTGCCTGCTATGGCCTCCACCATCAGGCAGGCGATATCTTTTCCGTGCAAGGCAAAGCATTCTTCTAGCTGCGCAATATTGTTAAATTCCAACACCAGTGTGTGTTGCACTGCTTCTGGCGGTACGCCGCCACTGCTGGGGTTGCCAAAGGTAGCCAGACCTGAACCGGCTTTGACCAGCAGGGCGTCAGAGTGGCCGTGGTAGCAGCCTTCAAATTTGATGATTTTTTTACGCCCGGTGGCACCGCGCGCTAGGCGAATAGCGCTCATGCCAGCCTCGGTGCCTGAGCTGACCAAACGCACCATTTCCATAGATGGCATGAGTTTCAGGATCTCCTCAGCTAGCTCGATCTCGCGCTCTGTGGGCGCACCATACGAGAAGCCTTCTAAAGTAGCCTTTTGAACCGCCTCTACTACTGCAGGGTGCCCGTGTCCCAGAATCATCGGGCCCCAAGAGCCAATGTAGTCAATGTAGCGGGTGTCATTAGCGTCCCAAAAGTAAGCGCCTTGAGCGCGCTGCACAAATCGCGGTGTGCCGCCCACCGCTTTGAAGGCGCGCACTGGCGAGTTCACGCCGCCGGGGATAACGGCTTGGGCGCGGGCGAAGAGTGTTTGGTTACGGTCAATGGACATGAGACAAAAGGTGTTGGGTTGAGTCAAATTCGGCCGCAAGGGTTTGCTAAATCAAAGTGCGGCCGGTATACAGGGTTTAGTGCGCAGCCATGGCTAACGCGGGGAGGGTCTTAGTGCTGCGTATCAGAGGTAGGCATATCCAATGTTTGCAATGCACGCGCAGCTTCTTCGCTTAGGGGCTCGCCATCATCTTCTGGCTGCGCCCAAAACATACGGTCGGGGATGACCTGTCCCATTCCGGGTCGGAAACCTGCATCTAGACTGCGGTCTAAAAACACCAAAGCCTCTTGGGTCGCCTCGACCAAATCGTCACCGCTGGCCAGTAAAGCAGCCAAAGCAGCGGACAGGGTGTCACCCGCGCCGACAAAAGCAGCTTCAAAACGCTCAAATTTTTCGCCGCCTAGCACTGTCTCGGGCGTGGCTAGTACGTTATCAATCCACTGATCAGGCAGCGCAATACCTGTTACCAGTGTGTAGGGCACGCCGTGCTCAGAGGCGGCTTTAGCGATGTCACGTGCGGTGGGGCTGCGCTCGCTATTCCAGTCGGGTAGCAGCCATCGCCACAAGGTATTGTGGTTTCCTACCAACACTGCTGTTTGCGGTAGTAACAATTCGGCGAACGCATCTAAATAGTTTTCTATCTCATTATCTGTCCACCATGACAGGTTAGGCATGTAGGCAATCACGGGCACGTCATCATAGTCCGCACAAATTTGCGCCACTGAGCTTACCGTCTCTGCAGACCCCAAAAATCCCACTTTAATAGTATGTATCCTTGCATCCTCAAGCACTGCACGTGCTTGACTGTCTACGGCGTCTTCTCCGAGGTGAAAATACTCTGAGATTTCCGCGGTGTCACGGGCATAGACACCGGTAATGATTGGCATAGGATGTGCGCCAACGCAGGCCACGGTCAGCATGTCCGCAGCGGTACCTGAGGCGCCGCAAGGATCGCTTGCGTTAAAACACAACACGCAAGCCACACCTTCGTCTTCTTGTGTGTCGTCACCAGTTGTGTTTGGCGTGTCTTGATCGCTTACTACCTGCAGCGACGATAGCGGGGTAGAAGTTGGACTGAAATGTGGAATCGGGTTTGCCATGAAGGGATCATGCAGCCAAAATTGACTAAAAGCAGTGTTGCGTAGATACAATGGACTATTCTAACGAATGACTAGTAAAGAAGTAACCATAGTGAGCGATAACAATACTACTTGGATGTGTTTAATTTGTGGCTGGATATACGACGAGGTTGCTGGCGCGCCCGACCATGGCATCGCAGCTGGTACACCTTGGGCTCAAATTCCAATGAATTGGACTTGTCCCGAATGCGGTGCGCGTAAAGAAGATTTTGAAATGGTACAAATTTGAGTTACTCTAGAGGTAACTATCTGTTACAACTGTGCGTCATAATCATTATTCGCCTACTTCATTTGGGAGCAATTCTTGAGCACCGCTACGACAGCCTATAAAGTGTTGGTCATTGATGACAGTAATACCATTCGCCGCAGTGCGGAAATCTTCCTCAAGCAGGGGGGGCACGAGGTAATGCTGGCAGAGGATGGTTTTGATGCCTTGTCTAAAGTTAACGATTTTTTACCGCAAATTATTTTCTGCGACATCTTGATGCCGCGGTTAGACGGTTACCAAACCTGCGCAATCATCAAACGCAACGAAAAGTTTTCAATGACACCTATCGTCATGCTGTCCTCTAAAGATGGCGTATTTGACAAGGCCCGTGGACGAATGGTGGGATCGCAAGAATACCTTACCAAACCTTTCACTAAAGATCAGTTATTACAAGCCGTACTGCAGTTCGGTTTGACGGCGCAAGGAGTATAAATATGGGTATTCAAAAAGTTCTTGTTGTGGATGATTCAAAAACCGAAATCATGTTCATGACTGATTTGTTAGTCAAAAACGGCTTCTCGGTGCGTAGTGCCGAAAATGCGGAAGATGCGTTTCGCAAGCTGGCGGAAGAAAAACCAGATCTGATACTGATGGATGTAGTGATGCCTGGACAAAATGGCTTTCAGTTGACACGGGCTATCTCACGCGACCCACAATTTGCGGATGTGCCAATCATCATGTGCACTAGCAAAAATCAAGAAACTGACCGTGTATGGGGTATGCGCCAAGGTGCGCGCGACTACATTACCAAGCCAGTGGACGCTAATGATCTAATGGCCAAGATCAAAGCGCTTGGCTAATCGCATAGCTACCGTACGAAAGACTCATTAATGGCAACCCGCAACCGCCAAGCCCTTAGAGATTTACAGACCCGTCTGGCCGAGAGAATGCAGCAGGCACGCACCGAAGGTGTTACGGCTAGCTGGCTTGCCGTAGAGTCTGCCGGGCGCTCCCTGCTTTTGCCGTTAGCGCAATCAGGAGAGATTTTTCCGCTGACCTCTGTGCAAACCGTGCCCTACACCCAGTACTGGTTTTTGGGTGTGTCCAATTTGCGCGGCGGTTTGTTCGGCGTCGTAGATTTTGCCAGTTTCATTACAGGCCAGATGCCAGCACGTAGATCTGATTCCGCACGGGAACAGGCCCGTTTGATAGCGCTCAACCCAGCTCTTGAAATTAATTGCGCCATTTTGATTGATCGTCTTGGTGGCTTGCGTAATGCGCAGGATTTTGTTACCCGCGATGATGCTGGTGCAGATATGCCCAACTACTTTGCAAGCAATTACACAGACCGTCAAGGCAAGCAGTGGCAAGAAATTAACCTGCAGGTGATGGCAACCCAATCTGATTTTTTAACTATAGCTGCAGCGTCTTGACGCAAACAGTTCATTTCATTCATATCTCCAGCGCGATCTCTTTCAAAGGCA
>JAYSWJ010000125.1:0-11089 GCA_043718065.1 Polaromonas sp. | reverse complement strand
GACGAACTACCGCTACCCCCACCACATCTTTCACTACGACAACGTAAGCAGCCTGTAGCCTAGCTTTTTTTTTATTGAACCGCTGTTAGAAGTGGTTTTGAGGGTGCTTTTCTGCCTTGTTGACTTCTTACCGTACTCCATTTTCCAGTGCTAGAACTGATGTGGCGTGTGTCCTATGCCAAACAATAAAGCACGCAGGTCCGTTCGGCATGGGCATACCGTGCGGTGCTGAGTGACCGCGAGGTGCCGGAACAGCAAAAGATCAACGAACGAAACAGCGCTGCGTAACCGCAGGGTGCAAGGTCAGTGGAAGGCCGAAAAACCATACGGTATAGCGCAACCGTGTGGTTTAAAGAAACTAGAATACTATTGATTTTATAGCTGCTTGAGCAGTATCTGCGGCTTATACCGGCTAAAAGCTACTATTCTTAACTCTAAACTAGTTGTTTTCCTTAGTTTGCAGTAGTGCGCTGTGCCGTGCAGTCGCACGGCTATGTTGCAAGCAGCGATGCTACTATCTGCAGCTTCTACAGACAGTTTTAACTAGGAGCAGCTGTGAAATTTGCAGTGGTAGGTGCGGGTGCATTGGGTAGTGCTATCGGCGGGGTGCTGACCGAGGCGGGGCACGATGTGCTGCTGGTCACGCGCAACGCAGCGCATATAGACGCCATCAACCGGCGTGGCCTGACCTTGCGCACGGCGGGCGTGGACCGCACAGTAGCGGCGCGGGCAGTGGTGGCTGCAGCAGGGCAAGCGCCTGTGGATTGCGTGATCGTGCTGGTTAAATCTGCGCAAACGCACGATGCAGTAAGCGCTGCGACGGCGTTGATCGGGCCCGATACCTGCGTACTGTCGCTACAAAACGGTTTGGGCCATGAAGACATTTTGACTGAACTGGTAGGCGCGCACCGTGTGCTGGCAGGTAAAACGTACTGCGGTGGGCAGATGATTGCACCGGGCCATGTGATCTGCGGACATGTGGGCAAAGATACGCACATCGGCGAGCTGGACGGCACCGTCACGCCACGCGTAACAAGCATTGCCGCTGCGTTAAACGCCGCAGGCTTGCACACCACCGTCAGCGACAACATCATGGGCACTATCTGGGACAAGTTGTTTATCAACGTAGCCACCGGCGCGATCAGCGGCATTACGCGCCTAGCCTACGGTGATTTGTACCAAATGCCTGCGCTAGAAAGTGTGGCTGTAGCCGCTGTAGCTGAGGCGATGGCAATAGCCCGTATGAAGGGTGTTCGAGTTAGCATTACCGATCCGGTGCAGGCGTGGCGCAAAGCGGGCGCAGGTTTGCCGCCAGAATTTAAACCGTCTATCTTGCAAACACTAGAGCGCGGTGTGCGCACCGAGGTGGACTACATTAATGGCGCTGTGGTGACGCTGGGCGCGCTGTACGGCGTGCCCACGCCGGTAAACAGCACTTTGCTGGCGTGCATTAAAGGAATAGAGAAGAATTTGCCCGCTTAGTTATCGTACGCAGCGTTATAGATTTCTTTAAAACCAAGTTAGTCCGCCCGCTTGTGGCACCATGGTGATGTGCGGGTCCATGATTACGTAGGCGCATGATGACGACGTGTTCAGTAGCGCCTAAAATACAGCTAAGCGTGCAGGCAGTATTTATATAAGAAATAGCCATTCTAGGCCGTACATACTGCTCAAGCAGCTATTTAATTTATAGCATCATTATTTTTACCAGTTTTAACTTGCCATGACTGCACCCACTTCACACCCCGACCGCTATGCCGTCATTGGCAACCCGATTGCGCAAAGCAAATCGCCCACCATCCACGGCATGTTTGCACAGGCCGCGCAGCAGCATATGGTGTACACCAAGATTGAATCGCCGCTGGGCGGGTTTGCAGCAACGGTGGATGCGTTTCGCGCAGAGGAAATTGACGGCGTGAGCCATGGCCCGGCCTGCGAGAATCATGGCCCGGCCTGCGGCCTCAACATCACCGCCCCATTTAAGCTAGACGCTTTTGCCTATGCCACGCACCACTCAGAGCGGGCTCAACTGGTGGGCGCGGCCAATGCACTAAAGTTTGAACGCACTGCGCAAGGCGTGAACGTGATGGCCGATAACTTTGATGGAATTGGCTTAGTGCGCGATGTCTTGCACAATTTAGCCTGTGCGCTAGCAGGTAAGCGCGTGCTTATCATCGGCGCGGGCGGCGCTACACGCGGTGCGCTGCTGCCGCTGTTGGCTGAAAAACCCGCGCACTTAGTTGTAGCCAATCGCACGGTAGCTACTGCACGCGAATTGGCAGCCCTAGTGTCCGCGCACGGCAGAGTGCAAGCCTCGGCCTACCCAGAGCTAAACGGCCAAATGTTTGACGTGGTGTTTAACGCCACCAGCGCCAGCCTGCGCGCCGAGCTGCCGCCTCTGCCCGCCAGCGTGTTCGCGCCCGGTTGCCTAGCCTACGATCTAACGTACGGCAAAGGCCTCACACCATTTTTAGTATTTGCACGTAGCGCAGGCGTAGTGCACTTGGCCGACGGCGTAGGCATGCTGGTAGAGCAAGCGGCAGAGACTTTTGCCTGGTGGCGTGGCGTACGCCCCGCTACACGCGCAGTGATTGACCACATCACCGTGCCACTGGTGTAGACGCGCACACTGCAACCGCGGCCAAGTTGATTTTATACAGCTGGTCTTGCCCAAAGATACGAACCACGCTGAGTTAAATAATCTGGCCATCACAGAGGCTATCATTGCATCAGCCCAATCAGGTCATACCATCCATACCACCACTGAGGGATAATTTATGAACATCGTCATGCTCCACGGCATAAACCACAATATGTTTGGCAAGCGCGACCCGGCGCAGTACGGCACCATCACGCTGGATGAGATCAACGCATCGCTGGCCAAGCTGGGCAAAGAGCTGGGTGCCACTGTGCAGTATTTTCAGACCAACGACGAAGGCGCGATGTGTGACCGCATTCACCAAGCGTTCGCCGACAAAGCGGATGCTGTGCTGATCAACGCGGGTGCTTGGACACACTACAGCTACGGCATACGCGATGCATTGGCCATCCTTACCTGCCCGATTATTGAGCTGCACATGAGCAACATCCACGCGCGCGAGGAGTTTCGCCACAAGTCGGTGTTTGCCGATATAGTTAAAGGTCAAATCTGCGGCTTTGGTGCCGACAGCTATTTGCTGGCCCTGCGCGCTGCAGTGTCAGCAGTACATGCCCATAAAAAACAATTCCAATCTGGCTGAAGTTGTCTCTAGATCTACACCATGTCGCACCATAACAGCGTTATCAACGGCAGCACCGACATCATCGCCCACATCGGCTACCCCACGCACAGCTTTAAATCGCCCATGATCTACAACCCCTATTTTGCGCAAGCAGGGGTTAATGCGGTGGTAGTGCCGATGGGCTGCAAACCGCAAGATTACCCTGCGTTCTTGCGCAGCGTGTTCACGCTAACCAATATTCGCGGCGCACTGATTACCATGCCGCACAAAGTAACTACCGTGGGATTACTAGACGATGTAACCCCCACCGTGCTAGTAGCGGGCGCCTGCAATGCAGTCAAGCGTGCAGAAGATGGCCGCTTGGTGGGCGATATGTTTGACGGCGCAGGCTTTGTGCGCGGCGTGCAGCGCAAAGGCTTGCAACTGGCGGGCGCGCGCGTGCTGGTAGTCGGCGCAGGCGGCGTGGGCTGCGCTATTGCGGCGTCGCTAGCAGCCACGGGTATTGCGGCCATCAGCCTGTACGACATGCAAGCCGTGTCTGCCCACAGCCTAGCCCAGCGCCTGCAGAGGCACTACCCCGCTATCGCCGTAAGCACCGGGTCTAACGACCCCGCAGGGTTCGACCTGGTGGTCAACGCCACGCCGATGGGCATGAACGATGGCGACGCACTGCCTGTAGACACCTCGCGCCTGGACGCAAAAACGTTTGTGGGTGAAGTGGTGATGAAGACTGAGCAAACTTCATTTTTAAAAGCGGCTCAGGCGCGGGGCTGCCGCACGCAGGTGGGCACAGATATGTTGTTTGAGCAAATACCTGCCTACCTAGAATTTTTTGGTTTCCCCAGTACCAATGCGGAAAACCTGCGCGCTGTGGCGCAGATTGACTATTAATACCTGCACTACGGGCTGTTAAAAATCATAGCGTTAATACTATTGAGGCGCGCTCACAACGCCCGCCTCGTCCTTCCAGCCACCGCCCAGCACCTTGTACAGCGTCACTTGGCTTTGCAGTTGCGCCAAGCGCGTTTGCACCACAGCTTGGCGCGCTGCGAACAGTGCGCGTTGCGCATCGAGTTGGTCCAGCTGGCTGGCCACCCCGTTTTGGTAGCGCAGATCTGCCAGCCGATAACGCACAGCCTCTGCAGTTGCTTGCGCTTGGCTGGCACGCAGCTGCTCAGCATAAGTGGCTCTGCCTGCCAGCGCATCTGCCACCTCTTTGAAGGCGGTTTGAATAGCTTTTTCGTAGCTGGCCACGGCTATTGCTTGGCCCGCCTTGCTAGAGTCCAGACCCGCTTGATTGCGGCCCGCATCAAAAATAGGCAGCAGCAACTGTGGTGCCAGCGTCCAGCCCCACGTGCCGCTTTGAAACAAGCCCGACAAACGCGAACTGGCGCTACCCGCAGTAGTGGTCAACGCAATACGCGGGAAAAACGCAGCCCGCGCCGCGCCGATATTAGCGTTGGCAGCGATAAGTTGTTGCTCTGCCTGGCGAATGTCGGGCCTGCGCACCAACAAGTCTGACGGTAGCCCGGCGGGCACGTCTTGCAAAGCAGTGCTGTCCAATGCCTTACCGCTGTTCACAGCCAAATCACCGCTGAGGCTTTGGCCCACCAGGAGTGTTAGCGCGTTTTCACTTAAGGCCCGCTGGCGCGTTTGCTGTGCCAACGCGGTGTTGGCGGTCTCCAGCAATGACTGGGCAGACCGTAAATCCAGCTCGGACGCGACGCCGCCCTCAAACCGCAGCTTGGCAAGCTGGTAGGAGGCCCGCCGAGTGCTAAGTGTTTGCTGCGTGATCGATAGCAACTCATCATCAGCCAAAATTGCCAAATAAGTAGTGGCCACGCTGCCTATTAAACTGATTTGGGCAGTTTTACGGCCCTCTTGTGTGGCCAGGTACTGCGCTAAAGCAGCTTCTTTCAAACTCGCCACACGGCCAAAAAAATCCAGCTCATAAGCGGTGATGCCTAGGCCAGCGCTGTAAGTGCTGACGCTGTTGCCTGCATCGTTACCCGATACCCCAGTAGCTTGGCGCGAGCCTGCCAGCGCTGCGCTCAGCGTTGGCAACTGATCGGCCCGCCGAATTTGAAACTGAGCCCTGGCTTGCTCAATATTAAGCACCGCAATACGCAAATCGCGGTTGTTCTGAAGTGCCGCAGCCAGCAGTTGCTTGAGCTTGGCATCAGCGAAAAAGTCTTGCCACTGAATGTCTGCGGCAGGAACTGCCGGGCTAGCGTCTGCAGAGCCCTGCTCACCCGGAAACTGCGCTGCCACAGGTGCTGCAGGCCGCTCATAAGCCGGTATCATCGAGCATCCCGACAGCACTGCCATGCTAATCACAGGCCATAAAAAAATCGGCTTGTTAGACATTTTTTTCTTCCTCTGCAAGCTCGGGTGTGACCTTGCGGCCATTGAACAGCCCGCGTACCACCACAAAGAAAATGGGGACAAAAAATACGGCTAAAAATGTACCTGTCAGCACGCCGCCAATCACGCCCGTTCCAATGGCCCGCTGGCTGGCTGAACTAGCGCCCGTAGAAATTGCCAGCGGCAGCACACCCAGCATAAAAGCCAATGAGGTCATCACAATCGGCCTGAACCGCAGGTGTGCGGCGGTCAGCGCTGACTCGACCACGCCCTTGCCTTCAGCCTGCAAATCTTTGGCAAATTCAATAATCAAAATCGCATTTTTAGACGATAAACCGATGATGGTGATTAACCCAACCTGAAAATAAACGTCATTGGCATAACCGCGCAGCAGCGTAGCCAGCAACACGCCCAGCACGCCCAACGGCACCACCAAAATAACCGCTAGAGGAATTGACCAGCTTTCATACAGCGCGGCCAGGCACAAGAACACGGCCAATATGGCAAATGCGTAAAGAATGGTGGCTTGCGAGCCGGCCAGCTTTTCCTCGCGCGACAAGCCCGTCCATTCATAGCCCATGCCTTGGGGTAATTGCGCCGCGAGTTTTTCCATCTCGGCAATCGCCGCGCCTGTGCTGTAGCCGGGTGCAGCGCTACCGCTGATGCGTATGGACGGGTAACCGTTGTAGCGCACGGTTTGCATTGCCCCTTTAATCCAGCGCGTGCTGGCAAAGCTGGCAAAAGGGACTTGCTGGCCTTTGCTGCTAGTGGCGTTCAGGCGCAGCAAGTCGTCCGGTTGCATGCGTGCCGGTGCGTCAGCCTGCACCACCACGCGCTGCAACCTGCCTTGGTTTGGAAAGTCATTGATATAGCTTGAACCGAGTGACGTGGACAACGATGTATTGATGGCGTCAAAGCTCACGCCCAGCGCGCCGGCTTTGTCACGGTCAATATCAATTTGCAGTTGCGGCGCGTCTTCAAGCCCGTCAGGTCGAACCTGCGTCAACACTGGGCTTTTTGCCGCCATGCCCAGTAGCTGGCCACGCGCCGCCAGCAGCGCGTCGCGGCCCGCGCCTGAGCGGTCTTGTAGGCGAAAGTTAAAACCGCTGGCCGAACCCAGCTCGGGAATGGGTGGCGGGCTGATCGGGAAAACAAACGCATCGCGGATGCGCGAAAATGCACCGAATGCGCGACCTGCCAAGGCTCCAGCTGACTGGTCTGCGTGGCCACGTTCTGACCAGTCTTTCAGCGTTATAAAAGCCAGCGCTGCGTTTTGCCCTTGGCCAGAAAAACTAAAACCCAACACCCCGACAATACTTTGAACTTCGGGCTGCTTGAGCATAAAGCCCTCAACCTGCGCCATCACACTTTCAGTGCGCTCAAGCGTAGCGCCGGGTGGCAATTGCACATTCACCAGTAAATTGCCTTGATCTTCCTGCGGCAAAAACGAGGTAGGCAGGCGGGTGTACACCAGCGCCACCACACCAATAATGGCGACATAAATGATCATATAGCGGCCTGCGCGCTTGAGCAGGCGCGCCACAAAGCCTTCGTAAGTTTTAGCAGTGCGCGTGAAGCCGCGGTTAAACCAACCGAAGAACCCGGTTTTCGCATGATGGTGGCCAGCGTCAACCGGTTTGAGAAGCGTGGCGCATAGCGCTGGCGTAAGCGACAGCGCCAAGAACGATGAAAATGAAATTGCAGCCACCATCACCGCTGAGAACTGTCGGTAAATGTTGCCGACAGAGCCTGCAAAAAATGCCAGCGGTACAAATACAGCGATCAGTACCAACGTCACGCCAACAATCGCGCCCGATATCTGGCTCATGGCTTTTCGGGTGGCCTCAAGAGGGCTCAAGCCTTCTTCGCTCATGATGCGCTCAACGTTTTCCACCACCAAAATCGCGTCATCCACCACGATGCCAATCACCAGCACCATGCCAAACATGGTCAGCACGTTGATTGAAAATCCCATTGCCAACAGCGCCCCAACCGTGCCCAGCAGCGCCACTGGCACCACAACGGTCGGTATGATGGTGTAGCGGAAATTTTGCAAAAACAAAAACATCACCAAAAAAACCAGCACAACAGCTTCAACCAACGTGATGGCTACTTGTTCAATAGAGATGCTGATAAAGCGCGAGCTGTCGTATGGAATGGCATACGTCACGCCGGGCGGAAAGTAGGGCTTGAGCTGCTCCATCTTTGCCTTGACGGCTTTGGCAGCTGCTAGCGCATTGCCGCTTGGCGTGAGCTGTACACCTATGCCAGTAGACGGCTTGCCGTCCAGGCGAGCCGATGTGGCGTAGCTTTGTGCCCCCAATTCAATCCGTGCCACGTCTTTTAGGCGCACCGTTGAGCCGTCGGCATTGGCGCGCAACACCACGTTGCCAAATTGCTCTACGCTAGACAACTGCCCATTGACGACTACAGTGGCCGCTATGCCCTGCCCCGCCACATTGGGCAGCTCGCCAATCGTGCCGGATGACACCTGTGCGTTTTGCGCGCGCAGTGCGTTATTAACATCGAGTGCCGACAAACCAAAACCGGTAAGTTTTGATGGCTCTATCCATATTCGCATGGCGCGCTCGGTACCAAAAAGCTGTGCCTGGCCAATACCGGGCAAGCGCTGCAATTCGGGTATGACGTTGCGCGCTGCGTAGTCACCCATGCCCACGGGGTCTATCGCAGGGTTGGTTGACGACAAAATCGTGAAGAGCAAAAAGTTGGCATTCGCTTTTTCAACCCGGACACCCTGCTGCGTGACCACCTGAGGCAGGCGCGGCGTGGCACGCGCGAGCCGGTTTTGCACATCGACCTGCGCCAAATCGGCATTGGTGCCAGGCTCGAAGCTCAGCGTGATGTTGCCTGTGCCGTTGGCTTGCGCTACAGCTTCCATGTAAATCAAACCGGGGGCGCCGTTCATTTCGCGTTCAATCACGCTCAGAACACTGTCTTCAAGTGTTTTGGCAGATGCCCCTGGATAGGCTGCAGACACCACAATAGACGGCGGGGCAACCGGGGGGTATTGCGCAATCGGCAGCTGCGTAATGGCGATTGCGCCCACCACCACAATAAACAGCGCAATTACCCAGGCAAAGATCGGACGATCAATAAAAAACTTAGCCATGAACGTTGATCCTTACTTGGCAGCCTGAGGTGCAGACGCAGGCACAAATGCAGGCACAGCCGTCGTAGGGGCTGTGCCAAGTGCAGGCTTGCTGCTGGGCGCTTGCCAAGGCACTGGCTTGACCACTGCATTAGGCTGCAATTTTTGAAAGCCATCAACCATCACTTGTTCACCCGTCTTCAGGCCGCTGAGCACCACCCAGTTGCTGCCTTTGGCAGAGCCAATTTTTACAGGTCGCGGGCAGACTTTACCGTCGGCACCTACCACCATCACGCTGTCGCCTTGGCCGCTACGCGTGACCGCCTGCTGGGGCAGCGCTATGGCATCTTTGGCTTGGGACTGCTCTAGCCGAACACGCACATACAGGCCGGGTAATAGCTCGCCCGTAGGGTTGGGTACTTCTGCGCGCAGGGTAATTTGTCCGGTCGTTGCATCCACCGTCAGATCAGAAAATAACAGCTTGCCTAGTCTGGCGTATTCAGTACCATCTTCCAACACCACGCGCACGCTAGCAGCATCGGCGCTGCTGGCTTGCTTGAACTGACCACTGGCCATAGCGCTGCGCAGCCTCATAACATCCCCTGCAGACTGCGTAAAGTTAACGTACAGCGGATTAATCTGCTGCACCACCGCCAGTTGGGTAGCCTCGCCCTGCCCCACCAAAGTGCCCTCTGTTACCAGTGCGCGGCCAATTCTGCCCGAGATGGGAGACGTAACTGACGCATACCCAAGGTTGATGCCAGCAGTCAACACACCAGCTTTTGCCACCGCAACATCTGCTTGTGCCTGCTTTTGTGCGGCAACCGCATTGACGTATTCCTGTTTGCTAACGGCATTGGATTCGACCAGTGTTTTGTAGCGCTCTGCTAGCGCGGTGGTTTGCTGCGCATTGGCCTCGGCTTTAGACTGTACGGCTTTGGCGCTGGCACTAAGCGCCGCGTACGGTGCAGCGTCTATGGTAAACAAGGTCTGCCCCGCCTTGACATCACTGCCCTCACGAAACAGGCGCTTTTGCAAAATACCAGCAGCACGCGCCCTAACTTGCGCGATGCGAGATGCTTCAAGTCTACCGGGCAGCTCGGTGACCAGCCCCACATCTGCAGTGGCCACAGTAATTACACCCACTTCAGCGGGCGGGGGTGCGCCTGCCGGCGCAGCGCTAGCGGGAGGACTTTTGCCGCAACTGGCCAGCATGGCGGCTAGAACTAGCAGGGTTATGGATAGCAGCGTTTTCTGTGCTGGAAAATCAGTAGTTAATGGATAGTAAGTGGCTTGACTAGGCATAGCAAAGGCTTTCAAAAGCAATGGCGCGGGGACGTAAAAATTGTGGGAATTGCGAAGAGCACATCTAAGTAAACAGTTGCTTATTAGATTTAAATGAAACACTAACGGTTTTTTCTGTGAATGTATGTAGGAAGCCACGCCCTTGTGCGGACCCAACACAATTAATTAGCCTAGCGCCAAGGGTTTGGCTTCTGCAGCAGCTTGCAATCGACTCTGGTGCCTAGAATGTTGGCAGCGCTGGTGTGACAAAGACGCCTAACACTGCACAGATACTATTAATTCAATAGCTACTTGAGCAGTATTTACTTGGGTTATAGACCTAAATAGCTATTAATGTTAGGCTGAGAATGACCCATCTGTGCCACATAGCGGTGTATCTACTTGTGGCTTTACTGTGCAGCGCAGGTTCTGTTTTATTTTCGATATCGCAGCTTTGCGCGCAGTGTATTTTGTTCTTATCACGATGATGCAGCTCATTGGGCGTCACGACTTCGCGGGATAGTGCTAATTCTTACTCTCTCGAAGATGTTTGTTCTTTGACCTCGTGGTTTCGCGGCGCAGCGCAGGCCCTGAGGTTGCACTGCACCGCGAATACTAGTTTGGTGGGCTGTTTGGAGGTGAAGGCACGTTTGGGCTGTTTTGCGGGCTGTTTTTAACGTGTTTTAGGGCTCTAACCCAAGTAAATCCTGCTCAAGCAGCTATGATATTTGTAGTACGCTGGCTTGCTGTTTGAGCGTCTATTTGGGCTACAACTGCGTTTGCGTTTGCGTTTGCGTTTGCGTTTGCGTTTGCGTTTGCGTTTGCGTTTGCGTTTGCTTTTGCTTTTGCTTTTGCTTTTGCTTTTGCGTTTGCGTTTGCCATTGCTGTTACGTCTGCGTTTACGCGTAAAAGCGTTTGCACAGTCGCGTATCCCAAGCAGCCAAGGCGCTACGGAGTTTGCATGTCGCCGTTTGTACGCTTTTAAGCAACTAGAGCGCTGCCATGTTCGCATTTCACCGTTGGCACACACCAAGCAAATGGGGACGGATCAAAATTCAAGACGAGGCTATATCCGGAGACAAACCAATCCAGTACGAAATTTTGCTCTGTC
>JAYSWJ010000124.1:0-11111 GCA_043718065.1 Polaromonas sp. | reverse complement strand
CAACGTTACGGGGGTTTTCATAGTGGTCAACTACTTTTTCACTGTATGCCATTTTTCTTCTCCAAATATTGTTGCTGGGTAATGACCGAATAGTCGCGCCACACTGCGCCACCGCGGTCATCCCCATAAATAAAGCCAGCCCACATTTTCTGCCCCACGGTAATGTCCGCTGGCTTATCTCTTAAGTTGTTGTTTGAGACATTTAACCAAACTGTTTTTATCTTTTCAAACAACGCTTTGCAATCCGAATCATTGCGGCCGTTGACATTGTCCTTGACTTCTACCACCTTGGCTTTAACGATGGTTTGTTGAATCGGTTGCACAAACTTCTCTTTGACTTGGACTGCCAATACACAGCTTACGCCGGTAGAGGCCTGTGCACCCAGCGCTGCGCAGATAGCACTGATGGCCACAATGCCTTTAAACATCACTCTCAATGTGCTGTCCACTGAATGGTAGAAATATCAATACCTTCTTGGTACATGTCCCACAGCGGGCTCATGTCGCGCAGCTTGGCTACGTTTTCTTTGATTGTTGCAATCGCAAAATCAATCTCAGCCTCAGTGGTCCAGCGGCCAATGGTCATGCGCAAGCTGCTGTGGGCTAACTCGTCGCTGCGGCCCAAGGCGCGCAGTACATAGCTGGGCTCTAGCGATGCTGATGTGCACGCAGAACCGCTAGACACCGCCAAACCTTTGATGCCCATGATCAGGCTTTCGCCCTCTACATAGTTAAAGCTCATGTTGATATTGTGCGGCACGCGCTGGGTTTCGTGGCCGTTGATAAACACTTGTTCAATGCCTTTCAGACCGTTCATCAAACGTTGTTGTAATACGGTGATCTTTTTATTTTCTTCGGCCATTTCTTCTTTGGCAATGCGATAAGCCTCACCCATACCTACGCACTGGTGCGTGGGTAATGTGCCGCTGCGCATGCCGCGCTCGTGGCCACCGCCGTGCATTTGCGCCTCAATACGAATGCGCGGTTTGCGGCGTACATACAGCGCGCCGATGCCTTTAGGGCCGTAAGTTTTGTGGCTGGTCAAACTCATCAAGTCAATCGGCATTTTGCTGATGTCAAACTCTACGCGGCCGGTAGCTTGCGCTGCGTCTACGTGGAAGATCACACCCTTCTCGCGGCAAGCATTGCCCAGCGCCATCATGTCTTGGATGACGCCGATTTCGTTATTTACGTACATGACGCTGGCCAAAATCGTGTCGGGGCGAATGGCGGCTTTGAACGCATCCAAGTTCACCAAACCGTCTTCTTGCACGTCCAGGTAGGTGACTTCGAATCCTTGGCGTTCTAGCTCGCGCATGGTGTCCAGCACAGCTTTGTGCTCGGTCTTCACGGTGATCAGGTGTTTGCCTTTAGTTTTATAAAAACCCGCTGCGCCTTTGATAGCTAAGTTATTAGATTCGGTCGCGCCGCTGGTCCACACAATCTCGCGGGGGTCGGCACCGATGAGTGCTGCAATATGGTCACGTGCTTTTTCAACAGCTGCCTCTGCCTCCCAGCCCCACGCATGGCTGCGTGACGCAGGGTTGCCAAAATGCTCGCGCAACCAAGGAATCATGGCATCCACCACGCGCGGGTCGCACGGATTGGTGGAGCTGTAATCCATGTAAATGGGGAAGTGGGGTGTATCGCTCATGGCTAGTGCATTCAATGACTGGCTAAAAATAAGGTACAGGGTTTACAGATCGGTAAATACCTGGCTGGGCTACTGCTTAGCAAACACATTCCCAAGCGCAAACACTGAATTCGGTGCGTTAATGCGTATAGGTTTGGCTATGGGCATGGGTGCAATAGCTTTTTTGAACATCGGTTTAGACTCAATCTCGAGCCCTTTAGCCAACTGCTCGTCTACCATATGCTGCAAATTTACAGAGTCTAAAAATTCAACCATGCGCGTGTTCAAAGACGCCCACAACTCATGGGTCATACAGCGGCCAGCTTGGTTAGCGTTACAGTTTTCTTTGCCGCCGCACTGGGTAGCGTCCATTGGCTCATCTACCGACACGATGATGTCGGCAATGGTGATGTCGGCTGCCTTGCGGCCTAGGGTGTAGCCGCCGCCTGGGCCACGGGTTGATTCAACCAGCTCGTGGCGGCGTAGCTTGCCAAACAGCTGCTCTAGATACGACAGCGAAATTTGCTGACGCTGGCTGATGGCCGCCAAAGTAACGGGGCCGGAATTTTGGCGCAAGGCCAAATCAATCATTGCAGTGACCGCAAAACGGCCTTTAGTTGTGAGACGCATCGCAAGCTCCTTTAGTGCTTACAGTTATTGATTGCTTCCACGCTTTGTATAAATTTTGCATACAAAATCGTAGTGGCGCTGAACTCCATCCTGGCCTTCGCGGCCTCTTGGTACACCCGCTATTAGTATGCGGGTTTACCAGCCTAAGGGCGCAGAACTGTCTGATAAAAGGACCATCTGCTTAGTTCCCGACTGTTACCGTCAAGTATAGCACATAACTGAACGGTCTGCTCAGGTATTTAACTAGTTTAAACCTTTGGATGGGCGCATTGCTGTAAGACAAAAATCTAAACTTTAGTCAGAATTCGCGCCAAATGCTGCACCAAACCGTCGCAAGCCGCCTCGGTCAGGTCTAAAACCTGGTCAAAACCGGCTGCGCCACCGTGGTACGGGTCGGGCACCACAGCACCCAGTGCGGCGCTGGGGTCGGCAAATTCCATCAACAGCTTGAGTTTGATGGCGTGCTCGGGCGGACAACCTACCTGCAGCAGGGCTAAATTGTCCCAATCCATGGCCAGTATCAGGTCAAAGTCTGCATAGTCGTCTGGGTGGATCTGCCGGGCGCGCAGAGCTGACAGGTTCAAGCCGCGCCGCAGCGCATGCGCTGCACTGCGCTCATCAGGCGGGCTGCCGGGGTAGTAGTTATGCGTACCTGCAGAGTCGATAAGCACCTGTTGCGTCAGCCCAGCCTGCGCCACCTTGGCACGCAACATGCCCTCTGCCGTAGGGCTGCGGCAAATGTTGCCCATGCAGACCATCAAAATTTGGATAACAGGAGATTGGGCCTGTAGGGCGGGTGGTGATGACATGGTGTGTGCTACTAATTAAATAGCTGCTTGAGCAGGTACTACGGCCTGAAAGACCGTTTTTTTACTCAATTATAAGCACTGCAGGGCCTAATGGGCTGCGATGCATACTTGACTAGCCGCATCTATGTATTGCAGATCAGCGTGCTGCTGTAGCATGCATCAGCTAGTCAACGCCAGCCTAAAGTACCGTCAGTGCAACGGCTAGCGCCGTTCTCTTTTGCAAAGCGGTAGCCGACAAGTTGGCGACATCCAAAATATTCAACATGCTGGCGCTAGCTGGAATCACATGGATCAAATCAGCGCTGCCGTCACCAATAGAGTAGGGAAAACTGTCAAACACGGATATACAACCAGACGTAGTGACCATCAAACTATTGCCATCTGGAGAGAAATTAACATCGGTCTCCTCACTGGTTTTGGAGCTGGTGACTTGGCGTGTGCCCGTGCCGTCAATATTCAACCTGTAAACATGCCCTAATGCACCTACAGCAGTGCGGCGTATAAAAGCAATTTTCTTTCCGTCTGGGCTGACAGAATAGTTACCTATGTTTTGGCTGTTGGAAATCAAAACGGCTTGGCTGTTAATCTTGGTTTCGCCGATGTATAAACCGTCTTGGCCAGACAGCAGAACTCTTCCATCTGGCATCCACAGTGGAAAACTAAAACCGGGGTGGAAGAACAAGTTTTCACCAGTTCTAGAAATTACCTGCACGAATCTGCTGGCTGGTAAGCTGCCAAGGTAGAAACTGCCGTCAAACATGATTTTGCTGCCATCAGGTGATAGGTATGGCGGGCCTTTGAACATGTATTTAACAGTGAGCGAGCGCTCTTGGGAGCCATCAGGCTTCAAAATTGAAATGAAGCCGGTATTGGAAAGTTCCGTTGCGGTGTTGTAACTCAGCGCAAATTCCCCAGCTGGGCCCACCGAGGCGCCAGCAAAATTTCGGTTGCTACCCCCGCTACCCAGAGTATTGACTAGCAAACGTGTTGTGCCACTTGCCATATCTACCGCCAGCAGTTCACTGCTGCGCGCATACACCATGGTGCCAGTACGTGCCGTGTTACCTGCAGGTGCTACGCCAGCGGGAGCTGCGTCGACGTTTCCTATGCAGCAGACAGCGGCACGATATTGTCTGACCCCGACGCGCCAAACGCTTGCTCGCGCAGCAGCGCCAGTTGGTCGCGCACGCGGGCGGCTTTTTCAAACTCTAGGTTTTTGGCATGGTCGATCATTTGCTTTTCTAGGCGTTTGATTTGCTTGCTAACGTCTTTGTCGCTCATGTCTTCTACATGCGCACGGTCTAGCTCGCGTTGCTCGGCGGCTTTGCTGGCTTTTTCGCTGTACACACCGTCGATTAAATCGCGTACTTTTTTGACGATTGATTTTGGAGTAATGCCGTTGTCCAGGTTAAACTGGGTTTGCTTGATGCGGCGGCGCTCAGTCTCGCTGATGGCTTTTTTCATGCTTTCGGTCATTTTGTCGGCGTACAAAATAGCGCGTCCGTTCAGGTTACGGGCTGCGCGGCCAATGGTTTGGATCAAGCTGCGCTCTGCCCGCAAAAAGCCTTCTTTGTCGGCATCCAAAATCGCCACCAAAGACACCTCAGGAATGTCTAGGCCTTCGCGCAGCAGGTTAATACCTACCAGCACGTCAAAGGTGCCCAGCCGCAAGTCGCGTAATATCTCTACCCGCTCTACCGTGTCCACGTCGCTGTGCAAATAGCGCACTTTGCAGCCGTTGTCGCTTAGGTAGTCGGTCAACTGCTCGGCCATTCGCTTGGTCAGTGTAGTAATCAGTACACGCTCGTTTTTATCCACACGAATGCGAATCTCTTGCAGCACATCGTCTACTTGGTTAGTGGCTGGGCGCACTTCAACCTCGGGGTCAACCAAGCCTGTGGGGCGCACCAGTTGTTCTACCACTTGGCCCGAATGTTCGCCCTCGTACGCCGCAGGTGTGGCACTGACAAAGATGCATTGGCGCATGCGTTTTTCAAATTCTTCAAACTTCAGTGGCCGGTTATCTAGCGCGCTGGGCAGCCTAAAGCCGTATTCCACCAGCGTGGTTTTGCGCGACCGGTCGCCGCTGTACATGGCGTTCAATTGGCCAATCATTTGGTGGCTTTCGTCCAAAAACATGATCGCGTCTTTGGGCATGTAGTCGGTCAAAGTCGATGGCGGACTGCCGGGCGCTGCGCCGCTTAAATGGCGGGTGTAGTTTTCAATGCCTTTGCAGTGGCCTATCTCGCTCATCATTTCCAAATCGAACCGAGTGCGCTGCTCTAGCCGCTGCGCCTCCACCAGTTTGTTCATGCCGACCAGTTCTTTCAGGCGGTCTGACAGTTCCATCTTGATAGTCTCAATAGCGGTCAGCACCTTGTCGCGCGGCGTGACGTAATGGCTAGATGGGTACACCGTAAAGCGCGGAATTTTCTGGCGAATACGCCCTGTAAGTGGGTCAAACAAGCTGAGTGATTCAATCTCGTCGTCAAACAGTTCAATGCGAATGGCCAGTTCAGAATGCTCTGCCGGAAACACATCAATCGTGTCGCCCCGCACGCGAAACTTGCCACGCGAAAAATCCGCATCGTTGCGCTGGTATTGCATGCGAATCAGCTGCACTATCAAATCGCGCTGGCCTACCTTGTCACCGGTGCGCAGCGTCATAATCATTTTGTGGTAGCTCTCAGGCTCGCCAATACCATAGATGGCCGAGACGGTAGCAACGATGATCACATCGCGTCTTTCTAAAATAGATTTGGTGCAGCTCAAGCGCATTTGCTCAATATGCTCGTTGATGGCAGAGTCTTTTTCAATGAACAAATCGCGCTGCGGCACATACGCCTCTGGCTGGTAATAGTCGTAGTAGCTAACGAAATATTCCACCGCGTTTTTAGGAAAAAATTCGCGAAATTCACTGTACAGTTGCGCGGCTAATGTTTTGTTCGGCGCAAACACGATGGCAGGCCGCCCCAGCTGGGCAATCACGTTAGCCATAGTAAAGGTTTTGCCCGACCCGGTGACACCCAGCAGGGTTTGAAACACCTCACCATCGTTGACGCCCTCTACCAGCTGTGCAATGGCAGTAGGCTGGTCACCCGCCGGTGGGTACGGCTGAAACAGCTCAAAAGGCGAGCCTGGGTAGCGCACAAAAGTGCCTTTTTTGATTTCAGGAATAACTTCGGCTAAATCTTGCATGGCTAGTTTGCTCGTTGGGGCGGTAGTCCCCGGTAAAATAATGGGCAACTATGAAGATTAATACATTTTGGACGCGAAGGGCGCAAAAGTTACGCGAAGGACGCGAAAAAGAGAAAACCAAAGTAAATTCAAAAATTTAAAACCCTTTTTAAGGTTATTCCAAATACTTTTTGTATTGTTTTTGTATCATCTTTTTCGCGCCCTTCGCGCAACCTTAGCGCACTTCGCGTCCAGAAGTCCGAATTTAAAACCCCAGCACACAGAAAGCCTTCAAAAATGAGCATGTTCAGCACCGTAGAAATGGCCTCCCGCGACCCTATTTTGGGTCTTAACGAGCAATTTAACGCCGACCCTAACCCTGCCAAGGTCAACTTAGGCGTAGGGGTATATTTTGGTGACGATGGCAAGCTACCCCTGCTTAAGTGTGTGCAAGCTGCTGAGGCCGCCATGGCCGCAGCCCCTAAACCGCGTGGCTATTTGCCTATTGACGGCATTGCAGCCTATGACAGCGCTGTCAAAGGCCTGGTGTTTGGCGCAGATTCCGATATCGTCAAAGCAGGCCGCGTAGCCACTGTGCAGGGTATTGGTGGTACTGGCGCGTTGAAAGTGGGTGCTGATTTTCTGAAAAAGCTTTACCCGCAAAGCAAAGTGCTCATCAGCGACCCGAGCTGGGAAAACCACCGCGCGCTGTTTACCAACGCAGGCTTTACGGTAGAAAACTACGCTTATTACGATGCAACTACCCGCACCGTTAACTTTGCCGCCATGCTGGCCGCGCTCAACGCCGCTGCGCCTAACACCATCGTGGTGTTGCATGCGTGTTGCCACAACCCCACCGGCTACGACATCAGCGCTGCAGACTGGGACCAAGTCGTAGCTGCAGTGAAAGCCCGAAATCTTGTGGCCTTTCTTGATATGGCCTACCAAGGTTTTGGTTACGGTATTGCAGAAGATGGTGCGGTGATTGGTAAATTTGTTGCAGCAGAGCTTAACTTTTTCGTCTCTACATCATTTAGCAAAAGCTTTAGCCTGTACGGTGAACGCGTAGGTGCATTGTCTGTTGCCTGCACCAGCAAAGAAGAAGCCGACCGCGTGATGAGCCAGTTAAAAATTGCCATTCGCACTAACTACAGCAACCCACCCACCCATGGTGCTACGGTGTGCGCCAATGTGCTGAACACCCCCGAGCTGCGTGCCATGTGGGAAGCCGAGCTGGGCGAGATGCGTGTACGCATCAAAGCCATGCGCAGCGCTTTTGTAGACAAGCTAAAAGCAGCTGGCGTAAAAGCCGACATGGGCTTTATCACCACGCAAATCGGCATGTTCAGCTACAGCGGTTTGTCTAAAGACCAAATGGTGCGCTTGCGCAACGAGTTTGGCGTGTACGGCACCGACACGGGCCGCATGTGTGTGGCTGCGCTTAACAGCAAAAACATCGACTACGTATGCGCCAGTATTGCCAAGGTGATGTAGCCCACTGCCTGCTGCGGCTGCGCACTTTAAAAAGCACGCTGGGGGCGCGATTTTTTTGTGCATTTTAGGCTTACAACCCTCGTAGATACTGCTCAAGCAGCTATTAAATTTAGAGCGTGACTGTATAAGTAGGTACAGCATTACAGCAGCCAGTCTTTGGCACGCGCAGCCTGCAACAAGGTATCTCGGTTGGTAGTGGCAGTTTTACCTAACAAATCACTCATATGCTGTTTGACCGTGCGCTCGGTGATGCCCAGCGTGAGCGCAATCTCACTGTTAGTCAAGCCTTGGCCAATGTAACGCAGCACCTGCGATTGTCTAGGCGTCAGCTGGTCGTCGCTGTTTTTGACGGCTGGCATGCTTTGGGCTACACCTTGGGCGGTGGCTTGCACAGCCCCAGGCAAGCGTTTGGCCCACCATTCATACCCTGCTGCAACGGCTAGCAGCACCATTTCTAAACCTTGCTCTAGCGTGGTAGCACTGGCCAGCTGTACTGGCACGCCCATAGTGTTAGCCTGCTGCTGCACAGCAGCGACTAAGCCAGCCCCAAATAATGGGTGATCGTCGATGACCAAAATGCGCATGCGTTTGTGATTTTTTAAGGTACGTCTTGCTACACGCGTTGTGCTTTAGTCCCACGCGCGCTGCACCCAATTTTTACCAAGCTTACAAAAAACTTAACAGCTTCAAAGTCGTGTTGTTAACAGGCGTCAAAAACAGCAGTGCGCCAGCGGTTGCTTACTTGCCTTTTCAGATGTATAGACCGTGCAACTTGCTCAGACAGCTATAAAATAAATAGCATTTGTGTTCATTACGTTTTTGACATTTATCCTTGTACCTTGCAAGGATGCTGGAAAATACAAGACTTTGCGTTTCTTCTGACCATAGTAAACTTAAATTCATGCGGATTAAGCCACTCACAGACCCAAGAAAACCCATGCCTACTTTGAAAAACTCAACCACCCACACTGCTAACATTGCACTTTCACAGGCCATGTTGTGTCTTTGGGTGCTAGCCGCTTGTGGCGGAGGCGGCAGCTCGGCAGACATAGCGCCAGCGCCAAGCCCCACCACTGCAGCTACACCTACTGTCCCTGCAGCAGGTGTCCCCACCGCTCCCGCTACCCCACCAGTTGCACCTGTGCCTGCACCACCTGCACCTGTGCCCGCACCACCTGCATCCACTCCTCCGCCAGCCCCCGGTGTCACTACGTCAGCAGTCATTGCTAACATCGAGCTAGCACAGTCGCTGTTGTTTAACAGTGATGACAGGTCGTTGGTACTGGTAGCTGGCAAAGACGTGCTGATCAAGGTGAACATCACCACTAGCAAGCCCGTTGAGGCTAAGCCCATAGGCAGCTTGCAAGTGCAAACCAACACGGGCCAACTGGTGCAGACCATCACGCTCACACCGCCTAGCGGCGCCCTGCCCGCAGGCGTGCCTGTAGTGCCTAGTTTTACTGATTCATACACTGTAGTGCTGCCCGGTAATTTAGTCAAAACGGGCTTGCGCCTGGTAGCTAGCTTGCCTAATGGCAAAACCGCCAGCACCATCAACCCCCGCGTGGGCGGCGGCGTGGCTATCAAGTTTGTAGTGGTGCCAGTGCAAATTGCTGGCGTTACAGGCAGAGTGCCTAACGCAGGCGGCTACATTCAGGCTCGCATACCTGCGGTTAGCGTAACCCAGCAAACACATGCTATTTACACGGCCAAAGGTATTACGGTACTACCCACCACAACTGATCAGTGGAGCGCAGCTTTTGGCACTCTGCTGGGTGAAATTGACGATTTACATGCCCTAGAGAACGCCCCTAATACGTCTTACTATTACGGATCAATGCCCAAGCAAACCTACGGCCTGGCTGGCGTGGGTTATGTGCCGGGCAATGCGACAGTAGGGTTTGATGTGAATAACGCAGCGGCTGTACTAGAGACAATCATGCACGAGCTGGGCCATAACCTTAGCCTAGCGCATGCGCCCTGCGGTAACCCCGCTGGCCCAGACCCGCAGTATCCCTATGCCGACGCCCAGCTTGGTGCTGGTAGCCGCTATGTTTGGGGCTACAACGCGCCTAATAAAATCTTTATTGACCCACGCATTATCACAAGGCACGACATCATGAGCTACTGCGACGGCGATACCTTTTCTGACTACAACTACCGCAAAATTCAAGTGCACCTTAGCCCCACTGACGCGCTGGTGCGCACCGCAGCCACCGCGCCTTTGGTCACCGGACCGCAAGACCTGCTGCTGATCAGCGGGCAAATTGCAGCAGGCAAAGCGCAGCTTAAGCCGGTCAAATCGTTTTACGGTGAACCCAAACTGTTGCCCGACGGCCCCTACACTCTGCGCATCGTCACCGCTACCCAAGGCACGCTAGAGTACCGGTTTGCCAGCAAAGTGCTAGACCATGACAGCGCGCAACAGCACTTTGGATTTAGCATCCCGCACCCGGGTGACATTGTGAGCATGTCTATTGTCAAAGACGGCGCAACGATGATGCAAACTGCTGCCAAGGCTAAGGCTAGCACCGCAGGCAAATCTGCAAGTAATGGCGCTGCACCTGTCCAGTCTGCCAGTGCCAAGCCCCAAGTGCAAATCAGCGAACAAGGTAGCAAGCTGCGCCTGACATGGGACCACATAACTTACCCCTACCTCACCGTCACTCACATGGGTGCACAGCGCTCTAACTTGGCACAAGACCTAGAGGGAGGCAGCGCTACACTGCCGATGGGCCAGCTACCCGCAGGCGGCAGCTTTGAGTTCAGCTTGTCTGATGGGATGAATGCAGTGCGCCTAACGCAGGCTCGTTTATAGGCCATGTAGGCAGCTACACAACTAGCGGTAGTGTGATCAGAATATAAAAGTCTGCGACTGGTATTGATTTAAGCCAGATAGAGGGCGTGATAGCGCGCATACTCTGAATCTAGCCTGTCACATGCGTATTTATGTCCACCACACCTGCCACCACACCTGCCACTGAACTCCCCGATAAAACCGCCCCCGCTTGGCGGCTACGCACTATCTTAATTTGTAGCTTACTAATATTTGCTTTGCTACCCGCGGGCTTGGTGGGTGGGCTGATGTACACCAGCACGCTGCAAAACGTAGACAAACTGTCTAACAAAATTATCAGCGACGTGGCCTACCGCGTGCAGCTAGACACCGAGAACCATTTGCTGCAAGCGCATTCGCTGCTTAACGGGCTGTTGCGTCCGCTACCCACGCCTGAACAAACCCAGCAGGTGCAAGCGCTAATGGCAGCGCCGCAAATCTTTGAGACCTTAGCTTTTTCTCTTACGCGCATGCTGCCCGATGTGTCGTTTTTGTATTTTGGTTCGGCGCAAGGTGATTTTTATGGCGTGCA
>JAYSWJ010000123.1:0-1736 GCA_043718065.1 Polaromonas sp. | reverse complement strand
GGGTTCACCCACTTCATGCTGGGGCTTGAGCCTGCGGGCGTGTCGGTAGCGCGATGGGCAAACTTGCCACCTACTGGGCGGGCGTCGCAAAAGGCTTTAAAGGTGGTGCGAATGTCTGCACGCGAAAGACAAGCGTAGTGGCGTATGCACTGCGCCCAGTCGGTAGGCCAGTGCAAATGCTCGACCAGCTCACGCGGCAAGCCAAAAGGCAGGTCGAAACCGCCGATCCAATCAGTATGGTTTGTCAGCCAGTCGCTAAAGTCATCCAAGCTCTGCACACGGTCTAACTGCGACAGCTGCACGCGGCCTTTGTCGCTGGTGCCCAAGGCAAAAACGATGGGTTTGCGTTTGCTCGGGCTGCTAGAAAAATCACATCCGATAACTTGCATAAAATTTAAGATTACTTTTCAAACCGTTACAGCCATTTTAGTTTTTCTCTTTATCTTATTTTGCGTCTTTTGCGTAACCTTAGCGTCCTTCGCTTCCGGTATTTTCTGCGCTTTCGACCTATCAGCCCAGCGCCAGCGCAATGACGCCCACCGCAATCGCCCCAGCACCAATAATGCGCAGTACGCGATCGCCCTCGCCTAGCAAATGCCCGCCTATTAGCGCGGCAAACAGCATGCTCACCTCGCGCGCCGGTGCAACATGGCTCACTGGTGCGATCAACACGGCATACAGCACACACACGTAGGCGATGGGACTGAAGATGGCCACTACGGCGGCGTACTTCCACTGCAGCTTCCACAGGCGTTTGGCCTCAGGAATATCGCGCAACACTGGTATGACGGCATAGGGCAGGCGCAGCATGTTGCACCAATAGTCAAACAAGATGGGCGAGATGGCGATGATCTTGACTGCGTAGGCGTCTAGCACGGTGTAGCAGGCAATCAGTGCACCCGTTAGCAGGCCCCAGAACACACCGGCTATAACACGCTCTTTTTTAGCCGGGTCTTGCGCGGCCTTGAACAATGCGGGGCCACCTGCAATCAAAAATACGCCGATCACTACGCCTGCAATACCCAGCACACCCAGACGGGACAGTGTTTCACCAAAAACAATCACGGCCACCGATGACGATAGCAGTGGCCCGCTGCCGCGCGCCAGAGGGTAGACGATGGTAAGGTCGCTTTTACGGTAGCCAGTGAGCAGGCAATAAAAATATACCCAGTGCACAAAGCCGCTAAGTGCTATCAACCCCCATTGTGTAAAACCCCAAGTGGGCACAATGTCCCAGCCTAGCCAGATGCACAACGGCGTCCAGAAGACAGCCATGATGATGGCGTTAAAGAAGGTAAAGCGGGCGTCGCCGTTGGCTTTTTTGGCTGCAATATTCCAGCCAGCATGGATGAGAGCGCCTAATAAAACCAGGCCAACTGCCTCAAGAGGCAAGGATTACGCTCGACCAATAATACTGGCGGTGGCCATCAGCTCTTCTAGCAAGGCCAGCGACACTTTGCCGCTCACGCCGTAGGGATCTAACTCGGGTTTCTCAGAATACTTCAACACGATGGAGGTGTTGAGCTTGGCTAAGTTAACTTGGCCCATGGTCCAGCCGCCAAAGCGACGTTCGGTGATTTCTTCGTAGTCCAGCAGCACCACGTCTTTGTGGCGTGTATCTTTACAAATATGGTTGTACAGTTCACTCACCGAGCCTCGCCCGCCTTCAATCGCTTGCAAAAAAATACCTGCGCCGTAGCACAAGATACCAGTGATACCCGATGCGGGGTTGTGTG
>JAYSWJ010000122.1:0-4415 GCA_043718065.1 Polaromonas sp. | reverse complement strand
TGGCATGGGACACACGCCGCAGCAGTGCGCGCACTAGAACAACGAACGCGAAGCACACAGCACAAAGAACAAAGAACAAAAGTTAACCCAACACCGGCAGAAAATACAATACCAATCCGCTAGCCCGCAAACTCCCACTGCCGCTTAGCAGCATTTACCGCGTTCGGATACTCCGCCTTGCCGCGGCTACCGTTGTAGCGGCCTAGCGCCAAAAACGTGTCGCCCCGCTCGCGCTCTAGGTAGTGGCGCAGTATTACGCAGCCAAAGCGGATGTTGGTTTGCATGTGGAACAGTTTGCTGACGTCGCCGTCGCCTATCACACGCACCCAAAACGGCATGATCTGCATGTAACCGCGCGCGCCTACGCGGCTGACGGCGTATTTTCTAAAGTTGCTTTCTACGGTAATCAAACCCATCACCATCGTGGTGTCGATGCCCGCGCGCTTGCTCTCGTACCATACAGTTTGCAGAAATTCTTGGCGGGTTTGAAAATCAGTTTTCTTCTTGACCAACCGGTCGCTCATGGCCGCGCGCCAGCGCAGGTATTTCAGGCGGCTCTCGGTGTCTTTAAATTCCGGTATCGGCGGCGCGCCACTGTTGACAGCAGCGCTGAGTGCCGAGCGTACTGAATCAATCATCGGCTCTTCTAGCTGGCCACCTGCGTACGCCGTGCTTGTAGCTAGTAACGACAGCGGGCTAGCTATTAATAGCGTAGCTGTTTGAGCAGTATTTACAAGGGTTAACCGGCGATTTAGCATTAAAAGAATTTGTACGAACTGGTTGTTAGTAGCATGCAGGTGACATCGCGCCGGGGCTTTGTGCGGTGATATTTAACCAGCATGGCACTACGCTGCTAAACGGCTTTGCACATGCGCAAAGATATCGGCCATGGCCACCTTGGTAGCGGCTACGCCGTTGGACGAGTCGCGGCGGTGTAGATACTCTACAGTGCCTTCTTTGAGGCCGCGGTCGCCAATCGTCACGCGGTGGGGCACGCCGATCAGCTCCCAGTCGGCAAACATCGCGCCGGGGCGCTCGCCTCGGTCGTCGTAGATCACGTCGACGCCTGCTGCTATTAATTCGGCGTACAGCTTTTCTGCTGCGGCTTTGGTCTCAGCACTGCGGCCTGGGTCGATGGCGCAGATGACGACGGTGAACGGTGCTAGTGCATCGGGCCAGATGATGCCTTTGGCGTCGTGGTTTTGCTCTACCGCCGCTGCGGGCAGGCGCGTGATGCCGATGCCGTAGCAGCCCATCTCAAACGGCTTGGGTTTGCCGTCCATGTCCAGGTAGGTGGCGTTCATGGCCTTGCTGTACTTGGTGCCTAGGTAGAACACGTGGCCGATTTCGATGCCGCGCTCGATGGCCAGCTTGCCTTTGCCGTCGGGCGATGCGTCGCCTTCTAATACGTTGCGGATGTCGGCAATCACTGCTGGCTCAGGCAAGTCGCGGCCCCAGTTCACGCTGGTTATGTGGAAGTCTTCGGCGTTCGCACCGCAAATCCAGTCGTGCATGGCGGCTACTTCACGGTCGGCTATGACTTTAACGGGCTGCACCATGTTGATTGGGCCCAAGTAACCAGGCTTGCAGCCAAAGTGCGCTTCGATCTCGGGCACGGTGGCGAAGCGAAAGCCATCTAGGCCGGGTACTTTATTGGCTTTTGTTTCGTTTAGCGAATGGTCGCCGCGCACCAGCAGCAGCCAGACTTGGGTTTTGACCACTGCGCCTTTATCGTTCAATTCGTCGGTGGCTAGCACCAGAGATTTGACGGTGGTTTGCAGAGGTACATTCAGCAGTGCAGTCACGTCTTCGCAAGTGCTCTTGCCGGGCGTGGGTGTTTTGGCCATCGCCTTGGTGGGCGCAGCGCGCGGGCCAGGTGCTGCCGCTTCGGCTTTTTCCATATTGGCGGCATACGAGCTGTTGGGGCAAAACACAATCGCGTCTTCGCCGGTAGCGGCAATCACCTGAAATTCTTCACTCGCGTCACCGCCAATCGCGCCACTGTCGGCGGCCACAGCACGGTACTTTAGGCCAAAGCGGTCAAATATTTTGCGGTAGGCATCAGCCATCACCACATAGCTGGCTTTTGCGGCGGTTTCGTCGCGGTCAAAGCTGTACGCATCTTTCATAATAAATTCGCGCCCGCGCATCAGGCCAAATCGTGGACGGCGCTCGTCGCGGAACTTAGTTTGAATTTGGTACAGGTTCTTCGGCAGTTGCTTGTAGCTTTTAAATTCTTGGCGGGCAATGTCGGTCACCGCTTCTTCGCTGGTGGGCTGCACAATAAAGTCGCGGCCATGGCGGTCTTGTATGCGCAGCAGCTCGGGGCCGTTGGTGGTGAAACGCCCGGTTTCTTGCCACAGCTCGGCGGGCTGGATGACGGGCATCACACACTCGATAGCGCCTGCGCGGTTCATCTCCTCGCGCACGATGGCCTCTACCTTGCGGATCACGCGCAGGCCCATGGGCATGTAGGTGTAGATGCCAGCGCCCAGCTTTTTGATCATGCCAGCGCGGGTCATCAGCTGGTGGCTGGCTACCTCGGCATCGGCGGGGGCTTCTTTAAGGGTGGAGACGAGGAACTGGCTGGCTTTCATGGGACTTGGGCTTTGCAAAATCAATGGTAACTGCACGGAATAAGTGCAACAGAGGGTTGCGCTGGGCAACCGCACGTGCATAATGAACTTAAGTTTAAAAATTGGAGTTGATTATGCTTGACCGGGACGGCTTTCGCCCGAACGTCGGCATCATCTTGCTCAACCAAAGAAACCAGGTGTTTTGGGGCAAGCGAATTCGCACCCACAGCTGGCAGTTTCCGCAGGGTGGCATTGATCGGGGAGAAAACCCCGAGCAAGCCATGTTCCGCGAGTTGCACGAAGAGGTGGGCCTGACGGCTGACCATGTGCGCATTGTGGCACGCACCCGCGACTGGTTGCGCTATGAGGTGCCGGACAGGTTTATCCGCCGCGAGTCGCGGGGCCACTACCGTGGCCAAAAACAAATTTGGTTTTTGTTGCAGTTGGTCGGTTTCGATACCGACCTGAACCTGCGCGCCACCGACCACCCCGAGTTTGACGCTTGGCGCTGGAACGACTACTGGGTGCCGCTGGACGTAGTGGTCGAATTTAAACGCGGCGTGTACGAAATGGCGCTCACTGAGCTGTCGCGCTTTTTGCCGCGCCACGACGGTTACGCCTACGACGAAGCTTTTGGCTCGCGCGCAGATTCGCGCTACCAACAGCGCCGCCGCTTTGGGCAGCAGGGGGCGTACATCGCCACGGTAGGCCACGACCAACATGCCGACCACGACGATGGCCACCACCGCCACCATTTTGCCGATGTTGAGCTACCGCCCGGTGCCAGCTTTGATCCGCATTCGCAAAGCGCTTACGCGCAAAGTGCAGCAGGCGTGCGCATTAACACGTCTACCCAGCCGATGCATGCGCGGCACGATGCTGACCACCACAGCCCCGATCAAGCCAGTGACATCAGCACCACGCAGCATGAGCCCTAAACCATTGCTGCGCCCGGCCCATGGTCGCGCGTTTGCCTGCGGCATGGCGGCGCTCAATATCGCGTTCAGCATTGCGTTGGGCATCGCGCTGTGCAGTAACGCTGCGTGGGCTCAAGTCACATCGTCTGAAGCAGAATTGAAAGAAACGCCAGCCGCAGCGCCGCCTGCGTTTGAACTGAAGCGATTAATACCGTTTGATGTTGGCGTCGGCTCCGCTTTAAAGTGGGGCATTGACCCGCAAACCATCAGTATCGCTGCCGACGGCACGGTGCGCTACGTGGTGGTGGCCCAGTCGCCCGGCGGCGTGGTTAACGCTATGTACGAGGCTATTCGTTGCACCACCGAAGAGTTTAAAACCTTTGCGCGCTACAACAAAGACAGCGGCTGGACTGTGGCTACAGACCCGCAATGGACCATCATGCGCACCGCCGCCAACTCGCGCTATGCGTACACGCTAGCTAGGCAGGGCGTGTGCACAGGTGCTGCACCCGCATCGTCGGTGGGCGATATTGTGCAAAGTTTTAGGCAACCTGAAGTGGTGCGTTAACTCCTTAACTGCAAAGCTTTGCATGTGTCCACTATCTATTTAGTAGCTGTTTGAGCAGGATTTACTTGGGTTATCAGCCTATTTCGTTGCTAAAAACGCTGCTTGAAGTGCTTTGAGGCGCGTTTTCCATACTTTGTTGGCTTGGTGTCGGGTTCGTTGTTTTGGGCACGCGTGCTGGTGTCGTTGTTCTAGCACGCGCACTGCTGTGGCGTGTGTCCCATGCCAAACGGACCTGCGGCCCTTTATTGTTTGTCATAGGCATACCGAACGTTGCTGCGCTGCACTGGCGTGGTCACTGGCACAAGTGCAGCCGCGTAGTACTGTTTTTGTTGACTGTGACTAACGCCGAGCGAG
>JAYSWJ010000121.1:0-4429 GCA_043718065.1 Polaromonas sp. | reverse complement strand
ATCGCGCATAGACCCGCGCGCGGCGCGTGACAGCAGGCGTAGCGATGCGTCATCGGCTGCTACAGCCTCAGTGGCCATCAACTGCACCAAATGCTGGTGCACCGTCTCGGGTGCCATGGGCCGCAGATTGAACTGCAGGCAGCGCGACAGCACGGTAACGGGCACTTTTTGCGGGTCGGTGGTGGCTAAAACAAATTTTAGGTATTCCGGCGGCTCTTCCAGCGTTTTCAGCATGGCGTTAAACGCCGTGTTGGTCAGCATGTGCACTTCGTCGATCATGAAGACCTTAAACCGGCCCTGCACTGGCTTGTACACAGCCTGTTCTAGCAGCTGCTGCACTTCGTCTACACCGCGGTTGCTGGCGGCGTCTAGCTCTGTGTAGTCAATAAACCGTCCGCTATCAATAGCAGTGCAGGCCGCACACCCCCCACAAGGGCTAGCGGTGATTCCGCCTTGCCCGTCGGCACCCAAACAGTTAAGCGATTTGGCCAAAATACGCGACACTGTGGTTTTGCCTACGCCGCGTGTGCCGGTAAACAGGTACGCGTGGTGCAGGCGCTGGGTGGTCAGCGCATTAGTCAGCGCCTGCACCACGTGCTCTTGCCCGACCATTTCGGTAAATGATTTAGGGCGGTATTTGCGGGCTAGCACCAAGTAAGACATGGCTTGATTCTACCTGTGTGGGTTGGGCGTTTCTGGCGTATGTGTCAGTTTGATTAGCCTTGTGTCTTGGCACGTCGGGGTTGTGCAGTGTTGTTTTGATCGTTGACCTTTTACTATGCTGGTACTTCGCGGTTGTGCAGCATAGTTTCGTTCATTGGGCCTTTTAATGGCCTAGTACCTCGCGGTCACGCAGGTCCGTTTGGCATGGGACACACGCCGCAACAGCGCGCGTGCTGCAACAACGAACCGGGTATGAGACAACAAAACACGGAAGAACACGGCCCAAACCACTTCAAACAGCCTTTTTAACAACAAAATAGCCCAGCAACCCAAGTAAAACCTGCTCAAGCAGCTACGCAATTGATAGTACTTAGCAGCGCTAACCGTATACACCGAGCCAAACTACCATCCAACCGGAGCAAACCAAAACCCGCCAAAACCCGCATAAACTCTAATAAATAAGCTTATACGCATAAGCCACCAACAAAAAAGTAGTTTGGTTTTACCAAGCAAACACCTAAAGTTATGCCTATGGCAGATATTGCATTCATTTTTGCGGGTTTTTTAGTGGGGCTTATCGTGGGCCTCACAGGCGTGGGCGGCGGGTCGCTGATGACGCCGATTTTGATTTTTGGCTTTGGCATAAAACCCTATTTGGCCATTGGTACTGACCTGCTGTTTGCCGCTTTTACCAAGCTGGGCGGTACTGTCAACTTAGCCCGTTCCAAAACGGTCGATTGGCACATCGTTGGCCTACTTTGCGCAGGCTCTATCCCCGCAGCGCTAATTACTATTTACTTTTTGCACACCGTTGGCACTACCGACCCTGCTGTGCAAAAAGTGATGACCACCACCTTAGGCTTTGCGCTCATACTTACCGCGCTGGCTACTTTGTACAAAGCCATTAAAGGCAAGGCTACACCACGCAATTTGTCGCCTGAGCAGTTGGCGCAAGCCACCCGGCCGCGCCACTGGGCGCTGCCAGTGTTGTTTGGCGCGTTAATTGGTGCACTAGTGTCGGTTACCTCCGTGGGCGCCGGCGCCATTGGCGTTACCGTGCTGATGCTGCTGTACTCTGCCCTGCCTTTGCCACGCATTGTGGCGGCTGATTTGGCGTACGCTGTACCTTTAACGCTAGTAGCTGGCTTGGGCCATGCCTCTATCGGCTCGGTGGACTGGCCGTTGTTGGCCAAGCTGCTGATTGGTTCGTTGCCAGGCATTTGGCTGGGCACCCATTTCAGCGCCAAGGTGCCCGAGCGGGCGCTGCGCTCACTGCTGTCTGTGCTGCTGGCCTACGCTGGGCTCAAATTGATTGCCATATGATAATTTTCGCGGCCTAAATTACTATTTATCACGCACTGCCGTCAACCCATTTAACTATGTACCAATACACCGACTTTGATAAACAGTTCGTCAAACAACGCGCCGCGCAGTACCGCGACCAATTACAGCGCAACCAGGCTGGCACGCTAAGCGACGACGAATTCAAACCGCTGCGCCTGCAAAACGGCTGGTACGTGCAGCGCTACGCACCCATGCTGCGCGTGGCCGTGCCCTATGGCGAGCTGTCTAGCGCGCAAGTGCGCGTGCTGGCCACTATAGCGGCCGACTACGACCAGCCATCGCATGACGTTTTTAAAGCAGCGGTGGATGGCCAAGCCCGCCTCTCCGGCCAAGGGGTGCAGTTGACCAAAGGCTACGGCCACTTCACCACCCGCCAAAACGTGCAGTACAACTGGATCCCACTGGATAAAAGCGCTGACGTGATGGACCTGCTGGCCAGCGTGAACATGCACGGCATTCAAACCAGTGGCAACTGCATACGCAACATCACCAGCGACGAGCTGGCCGGCATAGCGCCTGATGAGATTGCCGACCCGCGCCCGTTTTGCGAGATTTTGCGCCAGTGGAGCACGCTGCACCCCGAGTTTGCTTTTTTACCGCGCAAATTCAAAATCGCCGTCACCGGCGCGCGCGAAGACCGTGCCGCCACTGCGTGGCACGATGTAGGCTTGCATGTGGTGCGGGCTACCCAAGACGACGTTGCACACGCCAACGCTACGCAAGGCACGCAGGTCGGCGACATTGGTTTTAAAGTGCTGGTGGGCGGTGGCATGGGCCGCACGCCCATCATTGCTACCACGGTACGCCAGTTTTTGCCGTGGAACCAAATTTTGAACTACCTGGAAGCCGTGGTACGCGTGTACAACCTGTATGGCCGCCGCGACAATATTTATAAAGCACGTATCAAAATTTTGGTCAAAACCGAAGGCCAAAAATACATTGACGACGTGGAAGCTGAGTACGCCCGCATCGTCACTCAAGACGGCGCGCCGCACACCATCACGCAAGCTGAGTTTGACCGTATTTCTGCATCATTTGTGCCTCCAACCCAAGTAAATCCTGCTCAAGCAGCTATAAATAAAATAGCGACTAAAGTGAGCAATGCGCTGCATGCCGCAGCGATAGATGATGTCGAATTTACCCGCTGGGTTACCCGCAACGTGGCTGCACACGCTAACCCTAGCCTGCGAGCCGTCACGCTGTCGTTCAAGCGCCTAGGCTACGCACCGGGCGACGCCACGGCAGACCAGTTAAACGCCGCAGCTGATTTGGCAGACCAGTTCAGCGCAGGCGAAGTGCGCGTAACGCACGACCAAAACATGCTGCTGCCGTGGGTGCCCTGCGACCAGTTACCCGCCCTGTGGCAAGCGGCCCGCACAGCAGGTTTTGCCAAGCCCAACATCCATCTGCTCAGCGACATGATCGCCTGCCCAGGCGGCGATTTTTGCTCGCTGGCTAACGCGCGCAGCTTGCCTATCGCCGAGGCCATTACCGCGCGCTACCAAGACTTAGACGAGCTAGACGACCTGGGCGAGATTGACCTGCACATGAGCGGCTGCATTAACTCGTGCGGCCACCACCACAGCGGCCACATTGGCATATTGGGTGTAGATAAAGACGGCAAAGAGTGGTACCAAATTACGCTGGGCGGCTCAGACGGATCAGCGCTTAGCGGCGCGCCAGTGGCAGGCAAAGCAGTAGGCCCATCGTTTAGCGCAGCCGAGGTGGTAGAGGTGATTGACGCGGTGCTGACCGAATACAAAAACCTGCGCGTGGCCAAAGAGGCTAATACCCATGGCCAACAAGGCGGTCAGCAGCACGAGAATTTTATCGACACGCTGCGCCGCGTGGGCATGGACCCGTTTAAAGTGGCAGCCAACAGCGCGCGCTACGTGTCCACCCATGCAGAGGCGCGCGAAGCAGCGCATGCTGCGTAAGGACTACACGCGATGATACACACTATAAATTTAATAGCTTCCCGAGCAAGTAATACGGACTCAAACCCCTTAAACGTCTTAAAAATAAGCAACGATACTGAGGTAGGCAGTGCAGTGCCAGATTTGACCACGGTAGATGTTATTGAGCTGCATTTCCTAAAGTTTACCGATGGCCGCGCCTACAGCCAAGCCGTGCAATTGCGCCGCCGCCACGGCTACCAAGGCGACATTTGCGCTACGGGCGAAGTGCTGATTGACCAGCTAGCGCAGATGCAACGCACCGGTTTTAGCAGCGCAGTGCTGCAAGACGGCCAAGACATCGAGCATGGCCGCAAGTTGCTAGCGCAGTTCAATGGCTTTTATCAAGGCGATGCGGTGCACGCAAAGCCTGCGTTTGCCGAGCCCGCACTTACGCGGCCTGCACTTGCTCAGCCCGTGTTTACACAGCCAGACATTGCCAAGGTGTCAGCATGAGCGCCATCACG
>JAYSWJ010000013.1:0-16029 GCA_043718065.1 Polaromonas sp. | reverse complement strand
TTGCAGCTATCACCCATGCACCAGCCGTTGCCGCGTGCTGGCGCAGCAGTAGTTTCGTTTAGAGGCGAAGCGCACTCTTATGGGCTGCCTGGCTTTATTGCCGATGCACTGCCCGATGGTTGGGGCATGCTGTTAATGGATCGTGCGCTGCGCAAATTAGGCCGCAACCCACGCGAGGTGTCGGTGCTAGAGCGTTTGGCTATTGTGGGCGCGCGCGCCATGGGTGCACTGTCGTTCGAGCCTTCTGACGAAGACATCTTACCTGCGGAAAAACTCCAACTCAAAGAGCTCGCTAAAGAGGTCATCGCCTTGCAAGCCGACGAAAACTCGGGCGCAAACAAAGCCGATGCCCAGCTTCGCCACTTGATGCAACTGGGCGGTTCACCGCAGGGTGCGCGCCCTAAGGTGTTGGCAGACTTCAACGCCCGCACGGGGCAGCTAAGTAGCGGTATGCCTTTGGCTGGCAGCGCGACCCCGTGGCTGATGAAGTTCCCAGCCGAGAGCGAGCACCGCGAAGTCTGCGCTATTGAAGAGTTGTACGCCCGAGTAGCGCGTCACGGCGGCATGGACATGCCGCGCAGCCGTTTCTTTGATCTGGGCACTAAGCACAGTGCATTTGGTGTGGAGCGTTTTGACCGCATGGTGAAAGACAAGCAAGTATTGCGCGTCCCCATCATGAGCATGTCAGCGTATCTGCAAGCTGATCACCGACTACCGTCGCTTGATTACGAGACTATATTACTAGCTACTTTGCGCATTACGGGCGACCAGCGCGAAGTAGTCAAAGCCTTTGAGCGTTGCATCTTCAACGTCATCATGCATAACCGGGACGACCACAGCCGTAACTTTGCTTTTCGGATGAATGAGCAAGGCTTATGGAAGCTGTCTCCCGCGTTTGATCTAACCTACAGCTTTGGCCCAGGTGGTGAGCATTCCACCAGTGTTGCAGGGCATGGCAAAAGTATTACCCGAGCACATTTGATGCAAGTGGCTAAAGCTGGAGGAGTATCTGCCAAAGCGGCGGAATACTGTATTACCCGTTGGGTAGAAACAGTAAAAGTCGCTATGAAATTATCTCGCGAGTTACTAATTCGTAAAAACTCTTTAAATCAACTGACCGATCAGATAGAGAAATTGTCAGAGGGGTTAATTTGAATATGAGTTTTTTTAATAAAACTAGCGTCTACAACTTCGGACTAGCGCTATGCCTCCTTGGATTTTTGGCGTTTTCATGGGATTGTGCGAAATGGGCATCTGAGGAAGCACGCTTGGCTACAGTCAGCGACTGTGTTGAATTTAGAGTAGATGATGTAGGTTTCCTTTACGGTTCATCGAAAAGCATTCCAATGATTCGATGTGCTGCAAAATTTTCTGCTGATGGTTCTAATAGCAATGCAATACTGACTTCACCTACACCGCAGGACTTTGATCCCAATCGGCTAGAGCGCAAGACGCTCCTAGTTACTGCAAGATTAAGTCCACAATACGCCCGATTTGCTTCTCATCCACGCGATTGGAGCAATGGAGTAAGTGCTACGTTAGCGCTATTTTTTATTGGACTTTTTGCATTAACTTGGGCCGAAAATCCGCTTAGGTATATTTGAAACCATCTAATTTTCTAGATAAAAAAAGATACGAATATGTTCACAAAAATTCTCATAGCCAACCGTGGCGAAATCGCCTGCCGTGTCATCCAAACCGCCCGCAATATGGGTATCAAAACCGTAGCGGTGTATTCCGATGCGGACAAGGATGCTCGGCATGTGCAACTGGCGGATGAGGCGGTGCATATTGGCGCTGCGCCTTCGCGCGAGTCGTATTTGCTGGCGGACAAGATGATTGCAGCTTGCAAGCAGACTGGTGCACAGGCAGTACATCCTGGGTATGGTTTTTTGTCAGAGAACGCGGGTTTTGCCAAGCGGGTGGAGGAAGAGGGCATAATTTTTATTGGGCCTAAGCACTACTCAATTGCGGCGATGGGCGACAAGATTGAGTCGAAGAAGCTGGCGAGTGCTGCGGGCGTAAATTGTATTCCCGGGGTGAACGATGCGATTGAAACGGCTGAGCGGGCGGTGGAGATTGCTAAGGGCATTGGCTACCCGGTAATGATCAAAGCATCGGCGGGTGGTGGCGGTAAAGGGCTGCGTGTCGCGCATGATGACAAGGAAGCGTTTGAAGGTTTCACTAGTTGCCGTAACGAGGCGCGCAACAGTTTTGGTGATGACCGCGTGTTTATTGAAAAGTTTGTGGAAGAGCCGCGCCATATTGAGATTCAATTGATTGGCGACAGCCAAGGCAATGTGATTTATTTGAACGAGCGTGAATGCTCCATCCAGCGCCGCCACCAGAAGGTGATTGAAGAAGCGCCGTCGCCGTTTATCAGCGACGCCACGCGTAAGGCTATGGGCGAGCAGGCCGTGGCTCTGGCCAAGGCGGTGAAATACCAAAGTGCGGGCACGGTAGAGTTTGTGGTGGGTAAGGACCAGAGCTTTTACTTTCTGGAGATGAACACACGTTTGCAGGTAGAGCACCCGGTGACGGAATGCATTACCGGGCTGGATCTGGTGGAGCTGATGATTCGTGTGGCGGCGGGTGAACCACTTCCGATCCAGCAAAAAGACGTACAGCGCAACGGTTGGGCTATTGAGTGCCGCATTAACGCTGAAGACCCGTTTCGCAATTTCTTGCCGTCCACTGGCCGCTTGGTGCGCTTTCAGCCGGCCACGCAAACAATGTTTGCTGCTGGAATAAATCCCGTTAGCACTGAGCTTGTCGAAGGGTTTGTGAAGGCTTCGACCGGCTCAGCCCAAACGAAGGTGGATACCGCTCGAACTCAAGCGTATGGTGGCGTGCGAGTAGATACTGGCGTGAAAGACGGTGGCGAGATTCCGATGTATTACGACTCGATGATCGCCAAGCTCATCGTGCACGGCAAAGACCGTAACGACGCGATAGCCAAGATGCGGGATGCCCTTAACGCCTTTGTGATTCGAGGTGTTAGCAGTAACATACCTTTTCAGGCCGCATTACTGGCACACCCCAAGTTTGTCAAAGGCGATTTCAACACAGGCTTTATTGCTGAAAATTACGGCAAAGGTTTTGCTGCTGAAGACGTGCCCCACGACGACCCGAATGTGCTTAGAGCTATTGCCGCATTTGTACGCCGCAAAGCCCACGAGCGCGAGGCGGGCATCAGTGGGCAACTGGCGGGTTACCAAGTAAAAGTAGAAAAAGATTACGTCGTTGTCACACTAGGCGCTGAAGGTAAGCACACCTATACACCTGTGCATGTAGAAGAATTTACAGGTCAAACAGGCTTTGCACGCCTAAATATATGCTCAAGCAGCTATGAAATTTATAGTACCTCGCGGTTGAACGATATTGCCATCCACGGTACTATCAATGGCCAGCCATTTTCAGCGCAGGTTGACCGCGGTACTCGCAACAACCCGCTGGCTTTGCGCGTACAGCACAACGGTACGCAAATCGATGCGCTAGTGCTCAGCCCGCGCGCGGCTGTGCTGCATAAATTAATGCCGCATAAATCACCGCCTGACATGAGCCGCTTCGTGCTCTCACCCATGCCCGGTCTGTTAGTGGACGTGGCCGTGCAGGTAGGCCAAAAAGTGCAATCTGGCGAACGCATAGCGGTGATTGAGGCTATGAAGATGGAGAACGTACTGTTTGCTGCAGCAGACGGCGTGGTGGGTAAAGTGTTGGCAGTCAAGGGAGAATCCCTCAGCGTAGACCAACCTATTGTGGAATTTGTATAAGCGGTGGGATAGTTTTATTTACACTGTGATTGGACAAGGAGTAACCAATGAATCAAGCAGAATTTGAAACCGCGTTGCGTGCAGAGGCGTTCGATGCCGCGGTTTTGATAGAAAAACCTGTGGGTTACAGCATGGATTTACATCAGCATCCTTTTGATGCGTTTGCCCTAATCACTGATGGCTCGCTGTCTATCAGTGCAAACGGGGTAGAGAGCACGTACCAAGTGGGCGATGTGTTCCGGCTAGCTGCCAACACGCCTCATCTTGAGAGCGCAGTGCCCCATGGCGTGCGCTATTTGGTTGGGCGAAAGCCGCAGCGGTTTAATTGTTCGTCGCAGCCATGAACTACGACACAGTGTTGATCGTCGTAGATGTGCAAAACGGTTTTATGCCCGGTGGTGGCTTGCCTGTACCCTTGGGTGACGAAGTGGTGCCTGTGATCAATCGCCTGGGTAAATTATTTAGCAATGTGGTGATCACGCAAGACTGGCACCCTGCAGGCCATGCATCGTTTGCGTCTAGCCACGCAGGCAGCGCACCCTACGATATGATGGCCATGCCCTACGGCCCGCAAGTGCTGTGGCCTGACCATTGCGTGCAGGGCTCGCATGATGCCGCTTTGCACAAAGACCTGCATTTGCCGCAGGCTCAGCTGATCATTCGCAAAGGTTTTCATCCGCAAGTCGATAGCTATTCTGCGTTCATGGAGGCTGACCGCACCGCTACAGGATTGGCCGCTTACTTGCAAGCGCGTGGATTGTGCAAGGCTTATGTGTGCGGACTGGCCACTGATTTTTGTGTAGCGTGGACTGCGCTAGACGCTCGTGCAGCAGGTTTTGACGCAGTGGTGATTGAAGATGCATGCCGCGCTATCGACCTGAACGGGTCGCTCGCACAAGCGTGGAAAGACCTACAAGCCGCTGGTGTGCAACGCCTGCAATCTAACGAAATAAGCTAGAAAAATGATGACTCGCCCTTTTAAAGTTCTCGGTATCCAACAAATTGCCATCGGGGCACCAGACAAAACCCGCCTAAAAACGCTGTGGGTAGATATGCTGGGCCTAGAAGTCACAGGTAACTTTAAAAGCGAGCGTGAAAACGTAGACGAAGACATTTGCGCTATTGGCAGTGGCCCGCATAAAGTAGAAGTCGACTTGATGCAACCCATCGACCCAGACAAAAAACCTGCCGTGCACACCACGCCGCTAAACCACGTGGGCTTATGGATTGACGACTTGCCCAAAGCGGTCGACTGGCTTACCGCCAAAGGTGTGCGCTTTGCTCCCGGCGGCATTCGCAAAGGTGCAGCGGGTTACGACATTACGTTTTTACACCCCAAGAGTAACGACGAGTTTCCGGTTGCAGGTGAGGGTGTGTTAATCGAGCTGGTGCAAGCTCCACCCGAAGTGATCAAAGCCTTGTCATCGTAGTAAGGCTTTGCTCATACTACGGCCAACCCACTCATCCTAGGTGTGCCTAAGGATTCATTGGCACTTCTACAAGTCACCATTCCGTTACTTTGGCTAGCGTCCCGCCAGCAGTCAAACGCTGAATACTCGACGGGCTTTCTGCAAAAATAAAATCCTCTGGGTCCCAACCAATACCGTCGCCGTCAAAGTCGCGCTCGTACAGCGAGTACTTTTGTGCTTTATTGCCTAGTTGCCGAAATTCAGGCAAATACCAGCAGACCTCAGCCTTTTTGGTCAACCAGTCACCTAAGTCGCCTTTAAAAGCTTGCACTTGGGTAAAAGCCCACCACGTAGTTTGCCTGCGGTAAAACTTAGGGTGCAAAAATTTACGTACCCCCTCGTTAGCTACCTTAGACCCCACAGCGCGAAACACTAATGCAGGGTCAAACTTGCCAAACCGATCAGTGTAATGGCGCGCAACATTGCCCTGCTTTTTGCGCCCCGCTTGCCACGCTGCAATCGACTCGTCTATTTCTGCTGGCAACATCGAGTCGTATAGCGCAATCACGGCCAAGCCTTGCTGCAGCAGCCATACATTAAGGTTGGTGCCATCGGGCAAAATAATATCGCCCACAAAGCGGCCATATTTATCGATCACAGCACCCGGGCCATCAGTAGATTTGAGTTCTGAAGTGAAGGTGCAGGGCAGTGGGTTATTACCAAAACTGGTTAAAAACTTAGCCAGCCTGACTACTGCTGTCTCAGCTTGGTTTTGTCGGTAGTCTTTGATCAGGCCAGTGCCTTTGAGCTTGCCGTCGCTGCCCTTAGCGTCAGGTCGGTAGTGCAGCTCAGGCGCGTCGATGCGTTGCAAGCGTACAGTCAGCGTATTGTTTTAATAACCGGTTCTAGTTTAGCTACGCCAGTATCAGCATCTTCTCTACCTGGAATGCCTGCGCCTTCGTAGGCTGTGGTGGTTTGAAATTGCGTTTGCCCTGCTAGGCGAACGCGCACGCCACCGCTTGCAATCTTCAGCCGCAGTTTAGTGGTGTCCGCATCCGACTTACCCGCAGGCCAGAACTGGTCTAAATCAAGCGTACCTGCGATCTCTAAGCGCTGAGTTTGTGGCATAGCGTCCTCCATGGATGATGCCAATTTGCATGAAATAAGCATGCGCGCACAAAGTGTATTCTTGATGACATCATCGCGCCAGTCAGCGCAGACATGTTTGCACCTGTAACCAGCGCGTAGCTAATGTGAGTCCTAAGGCGCAGCAGTGGCTGCAATAAGGTTCTGAGAAAATGAACGCTCAGACAAGTCTGCACGCGTGTGAGTAGTTATCACATAACTGGCGTCAAACTGCTGGTAATTACGGCGTGTAGAGCTGGCGTAGCCAGGGTCATAATGAGTTTCTAACAGCTCGCGCACTACGCCCTGTACTTGCCCGGCATGCACACGCGCTTTCCAATCTTCAATAACTGCAGTGCCACGCAGATCTTTCAGTACATCCAGTCGCTCGCAAAAAAACGCCGGGTCTTTAACAAAAAAATCGTAGTCTTCCATCAGCAGCTCCACACGCTCTTCAACGGGCAGCTCCAACCGTGCGCAACTGCTGGCGCGCAAGGCAGACATTAACGCGTCCGGTATGCTCACATTGCCTACTTTTTTACTCTCGCTCTCGGCCCACACCACTTGGCTCGGGTCTAGCTTACGTAGTGCGTCCCACACGCGTGTGTCAAACTGTTTTTGACTAGGCTGTGGTTGGCCGGGGATTAAGCCCAGTACCGAGCTGCGGTGCTCGGCCAAAGCCTCTAGGTCTAGCACTTGCGCGCCTGCTGCAGCTAACGATGTGAGTAAGCGTGTTTTACCGCTGCCCGTGGGGCCACAAATCACGCGATAGTCAAAAATCGTAGCTAGCCGAGCAGTATCTACCAGAATTTCAGCCCGAAAAGCCTTATAACCGCCGTCAATAATATGCACATCAAAACCAATTTGTGATAGTACCAGTGACAGCGACCCACTGCGTTGCCCGCCGCGCCAGCAGTAGATTAAAGGCTTCCAGTTTTTGGGTTTATCAGCGCAGTGTGCTTCTATGTGCCGGGCAATGTTGCGCGCTGCCATTACTGCACCGCGCTTGCGTGCGTCGAAAGCGCTGACTTGTTTGTATTCAGTGCCCACCTCGTGGCGTTCTTGGTCGTTCAACGTGGGCCAGTTGACTGCGCCTGGCAGGCGGTCTAGTGCATATTCGCTTTCGCTGCGCGCGTCGATGATAGTGTCAAAACTGTCTAGCTGCGCTAGTGTATTGGCAGCGTTGATTTTGGTAAGGGGCATGGGGACTATTTTAAATTTTTGTTGCGTTCTAAGGCCCTGGCTTAAGCAGCTTTATCAGCTCGGGCCATAAATTAGCCAGCATAGTAGGGTGGGCTTCGGCTTTGGGGTGAATGCGGTCGGCTTGGAAGAGCTTAATAGGGTCGGCAATGTCGGCTACGTCTTTCAAAAAAAATGGTACCAAGCCGGTTTTCTTAGCCGCAGAGACTTTTTTAAACGTGCCTACAAACTGTTTGCTGTAGTCTGCGCCGAAGTTGGGCGGCAGTTGCATGCCTACCAGCAATACTTTGGCATGGGTTTTTTGGGCGGCCTCCGTCATGGCGCTCAAGTTATCGGCGGTCATCGCCATCGGCAGACCGCGCAGTGCGTCGTTAGCACCTAGCTCAATGACAACGTGGGTAGGCTTGTGCTGTGCTAGCAGCGCAGGCAGGCGCGACCGGCCACCTGATGTGGTGTCGCCGCTGATGCTGGCGTTGATGACCTTGGCGGTGTATTTCTCGGCAAGCAGCTTTTTCTCTAGCAGTGCCACCCAGCCCGTACCCCGGGCCAGGCCATATTCAGCGCTAAGTGAGTCGCCCACTACCAAAATCACGGGAGGGGCTATCTCGCTTAACGCTTTGGCCTGAGCAGACAGCAAAGATAGCCCTAAGCCAACGGCTAAGGCGAAAGTCGCGGTAAAGTGGCATTTATAGAGATTTAAAAGATTAAAGACCATGGCAGATTCCATTATTGCAGTAGAGCATGTTTTCAAAAGCGTCACAGACTCAACAGGTACCCTTAATATTCTGCGTGATATTGATTTTTCAATAGTCGCGAAAGATACAGTGGCTATTGTCGGTGCTTCTGGATCGGGCAAAAGCACCTTGCTATCCATCATTGCAGGGTTGGACACGCCTACGCGCGGAACCGTTCATTTAGCGGGACAAGATTTATTTACCATTACCGAGGACGACCGTGCCGCTTGGCGGGCGCAAAAGGTAGGCTTTGTGTTTCAAAGCTTTCAATTGCTCGGTAATTTAACCGCGCTAGAAAACGTGATGCTGCCGCTAGAGCTTGCAGGCCGCAAAGATTCACGCACAGCGGCTACCGACATGCTTAAACGCGTAGGACTGGCCGAGCGCATGCAACATTACCCCAAGGTGATGAGCGGCGGCGAGCAACAGCGTGTGGCGCTGGCCCGCGCATTCGTAGTGCAGCCCGCAGTGCTGCTGGCTGATGAGCCCACAGGCAGCCTAGACCACGCGACGGGTGAGCGGGTGATGCAGCTGATGTTTGACTTGAATGCCGAGCTGGGCACGACCTTGATTTTGGTAACGCACGACCGCGCCATTGCTGAGCGTTGTGCTAAGTGCATAACTATTGAAGCTGGGGCGATTGCTTCTATAGAGGAATCCGCAGCTTGAGGTCATCGAATCTTAGGGCGTAAAAAAACCACCCGAAGGTGGTTTTTTTGATTCAAGCAAAAGCCAAGACTTTTGCTTGGGAAGCGAGCTAATTACTTAGCGTGCTTGCCGATCAGGCCAGCCATCTCGAACATGGACACTTGGGCTTTGCCGAAAACTTCTTTCAGCTTAGCGTCAGCGTTGATCATGCGCTTGTTGATTTTGTCCTGCAGATTGTTTTTCTTGATGTAAACCCACAGCTTGCTCACGATCTCGGTACGTGGCAAAGCAGCTGCGCCCACTACGGCTTGCAGTGCTGGGCTGAGAGTCAGCGCCTTCATGAAAGCAGCGTTAGGTACGCGCTTTTTTGCGGGGGCTTTTTTAGCAGCAGCTTTTTTAGCTGGAGCGGCCTTCTTGGCTGGAGCAGCTTTTTTAGCAGGAGCAGCCTTCTTTGCAGGAGCAGCCTTTTTTGCAGCAGCTTTTTTAGCTGGAGCGGCGGCTTTCTTTGCTGGAGCAGCCTTTTTAGCTGGAGCAGCTTTCTTTGCAGCAGGTTTTTTTGCCGCAGCTTTTTTCGCAGTTGCCATGATTGATATCCTTCTATTTAAGTTAATTAACTGTCAATGATTCATTTGCTTCACTAACAAAATGGATGCTACTGTAAAAGGAGCGTTTTCTCCAGTGAAAAATCACGTTTTTGCAAAGTTTTTTCATTGCGCTTTGTTGCATGTGCACTGGTGGCAGCGCGCCAAGCTACTCTTTAAGCTTGGCGGCAAAGATCAGCAGCACACCTGCAAGGATGATTCCCGAGGCAATCCACTCGCCCGTGCTGACGATTTCGCCCGCTAAAACGACACCCAAAATCAGCGCAATCACCGGGTTCACAAGGGCATAACTGGTGGCTAAAGCGGGCGATGCGTTGGCCAGTAAATACAAATACGCGCTGAAAGCTACCAGTGAGCCAAACACCACCAGATACGCCCACGATGCAGCGGCCAGCGCTTGGGGTGGCCAAAAAAATTGTTCACCCAAAATGAGAGCAATCACCATTAACACCGCGCCACCACACAACATTTCGCTAGCGAAGCCCATAGGCCCAGGCGCCAGCGGCAGCTGGGTGGTTTGCAGTACTGAGCCTAGAGACCACATCAAAGTAGCCCCGCCAATGGCGATTAAACCCACCGTAGAGGCGTTAAAACTGCGTCCTTGGGCTAGGAGCACTACCCCCAGTAAACCCACCGTCATGCCGATAAGCTCAAGCCGGCTAGGGCGCTTGCCCCATAGCAACCCCCAGCCCATAATGAGCATGGGCGCAATGGCAATGCTGGTGGCAATCAGGCCCGAACCAATGGTTTGCGAGGCCACTGCAGTCAACCCCATGCCTCCGGCCAGCATTAAACAGCCCACTATCAAAGCGTTGCGCCACTGCGACACCGAAGGCCACGGCGCACCACGTAAGCGCACCACGGCTAGCAATATCACCCCTGCAGTGAGAAAGCGCGTGCCCATTTGAAAGAAGGGCGCAAAGCTGACTAATGCATAGCGAATGGCCAAATAGGTTGATCCCCACACCAAATAGCAGGCTAAAAGTGCTGGAAGAATGTAGCGCGGTGCGTCGGCGCTGCGGGTTGCTGGAGTGATTGAGGTTGTGGATAGGGTCATACGGTATTTTGCAGGCTGATAATACTGTTGCCCATACACGATTGACGGTAACATGCATGCACAGCCTTTAAATTCACCGAAAAATGAGAAGATAACTTATGAATACCGTAAGCACCGAGGACTTAGACCTGTATGACAGCCGAATATTGGCCGAGCTGCAGTGCGATGCACGCATCAGCATGAGCGAGCTAGGCCGTCGCGTGCATCTAAGCCAGCCCGCAGTGACTGAGCGGGTGCGCAAACTCGAACTGTCAGGCGTCATCAAAGGCTACCACGCGGTAGTAGACGCAGCGCGCTTGGGCTACGGTATCCGCGCCATAGTGCGGGTAGGGCGGTGTGACTACGCCACGGTGATCAAACGGGTAGAAGAAACCCCCGAGGTCATCAACGCCTATAACTTAACGGGTGAAGACAGCTGGCTGCTAGAAATCGCAGTGCAAGATGTGCCACACCTAGACGATGTACTGGCGAAATTTTGTTTGCTAACCGAAACATCCACCAGTATTATTTTGAACACTGTGCGAGAAAACCACCCGCTACTACCTGCTCTGCAAAGCCGCGCAAAGCCTATATTTGAGAAATACGCAGCCCGAGATTCGGTGTCTAAAACATTCCATAAATCTAAGAAAAAAGTGACTTCTAAGCCGTAGATACTGCTCAAGCAGCTATGCAATTAATAGTAAATTCTATTTTTGAATTGTGTTTTAAGAAAGACAAAACCCGTGACATCATTCTCTACTTGCGACCTATGCGATGCACACGAGGCAGATACCAGCGGTGCTTTCCGTGTACTGCCCGATGTGTTTAAAAGCTATGGTGGACACGCTGCTTTTAGCGGCCAAGTGGTCACACTGCGCTGCCCAGAAGACAATTCGCGCGTACGCGAAGCTGTACAAGAACAAGGCTTGGGCCGCGTGCTGGTGGTAGACGGTCTAGGCTCAGTACGCCGCGCTTTAGTGGGCGGAAACTTAGCCATGTCAGCGGCAAAAAACGGCTGGGCTGGCATCTTAGTCAACTGCGCTGTGCGAGACGTGGTCGAACTACAAGCCGCTGCCATCGGCATCAAAGCCTTGGCAATGTGCCCACTGCGGACCGACAAACAAGGCGTGGGCGCACGCGATGTGCCAGTGCAGATTCAAGGCGTGTGGCTGCGGCCCGGCGACTGGATTTATGCGGCTGCGGATGGTGTGGTGGTAGGTGCGCAGAGGTTAGTTTGAAGATTGATTTTATACTGCTTTAGCCGTTCTAGGCCGTGGAACCTGCTCAAGCAGCTATGCAATTGATAGTATTCATTAATCCAACGACTGACCCGGAGCGCGGGCTGTTCAGCCCAAGCAAAGAACAATGTGACGAGTCGGGTCCGTCTCGATGAAAAATACACAGAAAGTCGCGCGTTGGCAACGCTAGCGAATCAAAAGCCTCAGTTCGCGCGTGTTTTCAGAGTATTTTTCGCGAAAGAGATGCCCGGCTCGAGTCCAGCTTTCCGGCGCGCACGCTAGCGCCAGTAGTAATCCTAGTTACCGTACCGATCTCTAAATCTCAAACGAATTTCTGTAAAAGAATTCTTTGACTTCAGAAAGCTCTGAAGTATTTCTGATTCACTGCGAATTTGATGCCCTACAGAGCCAGAATTTAATCCAATATCTAAGCCAGATTTTCTTTTCAAACCCATCACATACTCATACTGTCCACCAGACTCCGGCCATTCGGTTTTGGATACATCAATATAGTCAATTTCGTCGAATGTGAAAGATTCTAGTGACTGGTTCCAAACAGAGAAGGTTTTAATTTGGCGAGATATTGAGTCCACCATAATTGATGAAGTAATTAGCGTTGTAGAAAAAATAAAAACTAAAAATAGCGAAACCATCACCACAAGCAATGCCACATTATTTCTGCTCAGATAACCAAAAACTATTAACAGAAAGGGCATCGTAAAAAATAGCATCCAATCTTTGCAGTCTAATTTAAACAAAATGTGATTTTCACCTTCTACTAAACGCAACACTTACCCCTATAAAAAAAAGATGGATCAAATTTAGCAAACTATAAAACCTCACTAGCAAAATCCGCCAACCGCGACCGCTCGCCACGCGCCAATGTGATGTGCCCACCATGCGGCCAGCCTTTGAACTTATCGACTGCAAAGGTCAAGCCGGACGAGCCTTCGGTCAAGTAGGGCGTGTCAATCTGCGCAAGGTTTCCCATGCAGATAATCTTGGTGCCCGGGCCTGCGCGGGTGATGAGTGTTTTCATCTGCTTGGGCGTCAAATTTTGCGCTTCGTCGATGATGACGTATTTATTCATAAACGTGCGGCCGCGCATAAAATTCATGCTTTTGATTTTGACTTTACTGCGAATCAGCTCATTGGTGGCAGCACGACCCCATTCACCTGCGCCGCCAGAGTTAGCATCGTTTTTGGTGAGGAACTCTAGGTTATCGTCCAGCGCGCCCATCCACGGGCCCATTTTTTCTTCTTCGGTGCCCGGCAAAAATCCGATGTCTTCGCCCACGCTCACTGTGGCGCGGGTCATGATGATTTCGGTGTAGCGGCGGTCGTCCAGCACTTGGGTAAGGCCTGCGGCCAGCGCCATCAGTGTTTTGCCGGTGCCGGCAGTGCCCGCCAGGGTGACCAGATCTACATCGGGGTCCATCAGCAAATTCATGGCAAAAGTTTGTTCGCGGTTGCGTGTGGTCACACCCCACACAGCGTTTTTGGTGTGGCCGTAATCTTTAAGAGTTTTTAGCACGGCAGTGCGGTCACGAATCTCGGTGACGCGGGCTTGCAAGGCCGGCTCGCCAGGTGCTTCAAAGTATACAAACTGGTTGATCAACAGGCTGGGCACGACAGGGCCGGTAACGCGGTAGAAGGTGTGGCCGCCTTGCTGCCAGCTCTCGACCATTTTGCCGTGCTTGTCCCAAAAGTCGTTGGGCAATGCCATCACGCCACTGTAGAGCAGGTCGCCATCTTCCAGCGTTTTATCGTTTTGGTAGTCGTCAGTTGGCAAGCCCAGTGCGCGGGCTTTAACGCGCATGTTGATGTCTTTAGACACCAGCACAACGTCTTGCGCGGCTTGGCCTGATGCTTTAGCCAAGGCCTTCTTGGCGTCCCCCAAGGCGCTGACAACGCCTAAGATTTGGTTATCAGCCTTGCCTTGTGGCAGGCTAGTGGGCAGCGTGTAGTCCAGCGGCTGTGTTTGAAAAAACAGCCGCCCACCCGCACCGCGGTGGCCCGTGCCATCTAGTTTAAGGCCTTGGGCAATGTCAGCGCCTTGCGCCCCTGCCAGCGCGTCCAGCGTGCGGCTGACTTGGCGGGCGTTGCGCGCTACTTCGGTCATGCCTTTTTTGTGGCCGTCTAACTCTTCCAACACGATCATGGGCAAAAAGATGTCGTGCTCTTCAAAGCGAAACAAGCTCATTGGGTCGTGCATTAGCACATTGGTGTCCAGTACAAAGAGCTTGGTAGGCCCGGTTGATTTAGCTTTTTTAGGCTTAGCTTGTGGTATCGGCGTACTATTATTTTTATAGCTGCTTGAGCCTATATTACTTGGGTTAGCTGGCGATTTGGCTTCGGGTTTATTTAAAACTTCATGCATTATCGTGGTGGTGTCGCTAACTGCAGCGTCGTCATGGCTGGTGCTACCGCCACCTGTGCGGTCAAACAGGTCTAAAGCTTGTGGTTGGCGCTCGGACGAATCATCGTTAAACGTGGCGCTGCGCCCAGTGGGTTTTCGAGCTACTTTGGTGGAGCTGCTGCGCGCGGGTGCGTCGTACGCTTGCGGTGACAGGATGGCGGCTCGTTCGTTGGGGGCGGGAGGCAGTGGCATAGGGTAAGGAGCCTATTGGTAAGTAGGTGGTTAACAAAGGAGGGGGAAACGATAGGAAAGCGAGGTTCCAGAAGTGAAAAAGCCACCCAGCAGGCCGGGCGGCTTGATTAACTGTAGCAACTTCAGCAGTGAAGGTGTGCCCGGGGGACGTCACCGTTGGTATCAAATGCATAGCATCACTATACACCTGCCAAACATTGCGTCAATGAAATATTTGTGAATTTTGCACAAATGTGAAAACGGCAATGAAATCAACGCTCTGCGCGTGCTTGCATCTCGGGTTAGCCTGTTATTGTTGGGCTAGTCGATGTGCTGATGAACACTATGGCAGGCTAAGCGTGAACGGATTTGCGATTTGCAGTGCTATTAAGCGGCTTTTTTCAGCGCTTTGACGGCTTTGAGCACATCTTCTACATGGCCGGGTACTTTCAGGCCGCGCCATTCTTGCTTCAAAATGCCGTCCGCTCCCACCAAGAAGGTGCTGCGCTCGATGCCTTTGACTTTTTTGCCGTACATGATTTTGTTTTTAACCACGCCAAAGCCATGGCACATTTTTTCTTCGGTATCGGCAATCAGCTCAAACGGTAGTTCTAGCTTGGCTTTGAACTCGTCGTGCGACTTCATGTTGTCGCGGCTTACGCCAAACACGGTGGCACCGGCTTTGACAAAGTCTTTGTATTTGTCGCGAAACTGCATGGCTTCGGTGGTGCAACCAGGGGTGTTGTCCTTGGGATAGAAGTACATCACCATCACGTGGCCGTTGTGCGAGGTATTGGTTACTTTCAATCCGCCAGTGGCGTTAGCTTCGAATTCGGGGAGGGGCTTATTAACTACGACGGCCATTTGCTTAACTCACCTAACTGTATAGTATGTGGCATAGACAACTAACAACTTAACTAGTATCTACCCCAACTGTGCTGACACTATGCAAACGCGTTTTAAAAACGTTGCAAACAACCCCGTATTTTAACCTGTTTCGTTACAGCTTCCCATACTCTACGACTGCTTGCATTTAACACTTTGCACCTAGGCGACAGTGGACGGTTGGCCGAATTTAAGAAAAAATCAGTGCAAATCTATCAAAAATACGCCCAAAACATGCCTGTATTCGCCTGCAAGAATGTTGTATGTACGGCAGGCGGCTAGCGTATCCATGGTTTCCAGCCCAATCCGGGCTGCCATCAGGGTGCGCTGCAGTGCAGGGCTGGGAAAGCGCAATACGCTGCCGCTACCAAATACAATTAGTTCGGGTTTTATCTGGGCCAGCTGGTCAAACAAATCAGAGCTTAATTGCCCAAACCCCACGCCCGGCCAGTCCAGCCGCTCGCCGCGCGAGCCTATGACAATGCTGTGGGTGATTTTTTCAAGCTGCGGCACGCCGTTGACTAGGGTGCCTACGCTTACCCAGCCTGGCCCGTAGCCATTGATGATTTGCGTGTCGGATTTATCAGGCTGTAATTTCATCAGTCTTCTCTGTTGCGCTGCACAAAAATCGTGCAGAAATGTGGTCAAATTATAAGTTCCTCGTTTTGAACTTTGCTCCCGAAGGGCCACCGTGAAAACCTTATCCAAATCTGCCAAGCTGGCCAATGTGCTGTACGACGTGCGCGGGCCTATCGTGGACGCGGCCAAAAAGATGGAAGACGAGGGCCA
>JAYSWJ010000120.1:0-11295 GCA_043718065.1 Polaromonas sp. | reverse complement strand
ATTCGAGCAGCACAGCATTTGGGGTCGGATCGAAATTCAGGAAGACCTAGCATCCGGCGTTACACCAAACCAGAACGAAATTTCGCTCTGACCCCAATTGCATCTCAGCGGCGCGCGGGCTGATAAAAAACGCCAGTCTCAACCAGCTCCATAACCGGCGCGCGGGCTGCTAAAAAAATACCAATCGCAACGATCCACAAACCGAAGCATGGGCTGTCCAAAACCAAGCAAAGAACAATGTGACGAGTCGGGTCCGTCTCGATGAAAAATACGTAGCAAGGCGCGCGTTGTTGAAGCTAGCGCACCAAAGACGATAGTTCGCGCGTGTTTGCGAAGTGTTTTTGCAGCGAGATGCACGGCTCGAGTCCAGCTCTCCGGTGCGCACGCTTAACCAATTAGCGAACTAGACGGCGCGCAATCAAAACTAGCAATCAACACAAAAAAATCAACACAAAAAATCAACTCCACAGCGCGCAAAAATCAGTTCTGCAAAGGCGCAGTAACAGCAGCCAGTTTGCGCCCCATCGACACCGGCCCGTAGTAAGCGCGGGTTTTAGAACGGGTGTTGTCGCTGTCGGTCATCAGCGCCATGCCTACCAGTGCGCCGGGCGCCTCGCCGAAGGCGCGTTCAAAGTCGGCTTTGATATCGCGGTCGTAGTCAAGCCACTGATTGAGGTTTTTGCCGCCAGATTCCACCACCATCGAGCGGATACGGTCGGTGCGCGGGTTTTGTGCTACTGTACCTGGCGCGCGTTTATTGCACCACACATACATCAGCGTAGCGTAGGGCAGCTCTTCGCCGGTGATAGTGCGCGCCAGCTCGGACAGCATGGCGTTTTTGGCCGACCACTTGGAGCGGTCGCCCTCAAAAACCAGCACAATGCGCACGGGTGAATCGTCGCCTTCACGCAAAGACAGGTCGGCTTGCTCGATCAGTTGCGGCACCTTCCACGAAAAGCGCACTTGCTGCAGGTCTACCGCCGGGATGCGCAGCGGGTGGCGCAGCGTGCTGGCCGAGGCGTTGGCCACTGCCAGCACAGCGTCGCGTCCGTCCATTTTGACTTTGCTGAATTTGGTGGCTTTTTTGCCCGGCAGGCGGTAGGTGTTCCATGGCTTGTCTTGCACCCAAGCTAACTGCTGTGGCTCGTTGGATGCCGGTGCGTCAGCGTCGATAGATAGGTTGTCTTGTGTTGCTTCTAGGGCAACCTCAGGAGCAACTTCTGGCGCGGCTTCGGGGGCTAGTGTGGTGCAGGCCGCCACTAAGGACAGTGCAGTTAGCCCCATAAACGCGCGGCCTAGCAAACGGGTTGCGGTGCAAAATGTGCTGCGCAGTGCAGCGGTAGATCGAGCGGACAACATGGGCGTGTGAGGCGGTAGGGGCGGTGTGGCTGCAAATGAATAACTGGTATCTAAAATTCCACGCAACTTGGCTTGCGGTTTAACGTGTGACTTAGCGTGTGAGTTAGCGTGTAGCTTTACGCGTGACTGATTACGCCAGGCTGTGAATTTTAGATGCGAACGCTTACCACAACGCCGCAGACTAACCCCTAGTTGACAACCGATTCAGAGTTTATTTACTATAAATTAAATAGCTGCTTGAGCAGTATCTAATTGGGTTACAGGGCGATTGGGCATACAAAACAAGGGTAAATCGTGCTGCGCAGCCAACGCATCTAGCTGCTGGCAGGTGCGTGTGCTAAAAAATACAGTCAAGGCCTGCGCGGTGCTGGGCAGCAGCATGGCGGCCGTAATGGCCTGCGGGCTGTGCGTGTTGTGTTGCTGGGTTGTTTGTTTGGCTGGGTGGGTGGTTGCCCGAGCGTTGATTACAGTAATTGCTGCGTCAATAGGCCATTGGGCAGCGCTGCACAAAGCCGCTGCAAAATGCGGCTCTAGCGCAGCCACGGCTACGCGGCCATCAGCGCAGGCGTACACGCGGTAGCCTGCGTGCGCGCCGCCCACCATGCCTGGGGCATGGTGGCTTGGCTTGCCAAGCGTGTCAGTATCTGCCCCGCCAGCCGCAGCCGTCAGGCCCCACACTCGGGGCAAGGCTAGGTGCGCTGCGGCGTCGGCCAAAGCCACCTCAGCATGCGTGGCTGCACCGTGCAAGCTGTGCACTAGCACGGCTTGCAGCACGGCCTCGGTCACCATCAGCGCACCAGCCATGTCGGCGTACAAAGTGGCGGGCAGGGTGGTGCCAGTTACTAGGCCGTGCTCTGCCAGATAGGTCAGGTCGTGGCCGGGCTCTTCAGCGCGGGCGCCTAGGCTGCCCACGATGCACACCATCGACAGCTGCGGGTGGACGGCGTGCAAGGTGTCCCAGTCCAATTGCAATTTGCGCAGAGCTGACGGGCGAAACGACGTTAGCAGCACATGCGCTTGGGCCAGCTCAGTGTGCAACGCAGCTTGGCCCTGGGGCGTTTTGAGGTCTAGCGTGAGGGCGCGCACCCCCGCATGCAGCTGCGCGTACGCAGCGCTGCTGTACTGCGCCATCGGGTCGCCAGCGGGGCTGTGCACTTTGACGCAGTTGGCACCCATGGCGCGTAGGCGCATCAGCGCAGCGGGGCCGGGCAGGTTTAGCGCCAGGCTGACGACGCGGATGCCTTGCAAGGGCTGTTGCTGTGGTGTAGCAGAGTGGCGTGGCATGAGGTGGTCACTAAAATAGGGCAGAGGCTGCCAAGACAGGCAATTTACCTTGCTGTAAGCCTCAATTTTAATGCCTTTTAGGTCAGTAACCCAAGTAAATCCTGCTCAAGCAGCTATGCAATTAATAGCGTATTACGTTAGCTGACCCAGTACCTTATGTATTGCTTGGTACCCATTGATCTAAAGTCTTTGCAACCGCTCCAGCGCGCTGTGCAGCGTGGCGTCTTTCTTGGCAAAGCAAAACCGCACCACGCGCTGGTCAAAGCCATTGCCATAAAAGGCTGACAGCGGAATAGCCGCCACACCCATCTCGCTGGTTAGCCAAGTGCAAAAATCAGCCTCGCTTAAATCACTGACCGCGCTAATGTCTACACACTGAAAATAACTGCCCTGCGTGTGCAGCGGCTTTAAGCGGGTTTTGCGAATGCCGTCTAAAAACAAGTCGCGCTTGCGTTGGTAAAACGCTGGCAAATCGAGGTACGGCGCGGGGTTGGCCATGTAGTTGGCCAGCGCGTGCTGCACGGGCGTGTTGACGGTAAATACGTTGAACTGGTGCACTTTGCGAAACTCAGCCATCAGGCTGGCAGGCGCAGCCACGGTGCCCACCTTCCAGCCTGTAACGTGGTAAGTTTTGCCAAAACTGCTCACCACAAACGCGCGCGCTGCCAGGCCCGCAAAGCGCGCTGCGCTCTCGTGCGGCTGGCCGTCAAACACCATGTGCTCGTACACCTCGTCGCTGATCAGCAGCACATTGGTGGGTGCCAAGATGTCTTGCAAACGCAGCATCTCGGCCCGGGTCCACACGGTGGCGCTGGGGTTGTGCGGGCTGTTAATGAGAATGGCGCGGGTTTTGGGGCTAATAGCGGCGCTAATTTTGTCAAAATCGGGCCTAAAAGTACCCGGCGTCAAAGGCACGCGCACCACCGTGCCGCCCGCCAGCTCGATATTAGGCACGTAGCTGTCGTAGCACGGCTCTAGCACTATCACCTCGTCGCCGGGGTGCACTACAGCAAATATGGCGGTAATGATGGCTTGCGTAGCGCCTGCGGTGATGGTGATTTCAGCATTGGCATCGTACTGCTTGCCGTGCAGCGCTAGCATTTTGGCAGCTACTGCAGCCCGCAGCGCAGGTATGCCGGGCATGGGTGGGTATTGGTTGTGGCCCTGCGTCATGGCCTGGGTGACGGCGCTTACCAGTTGCGGGTCGCAGTCAAAATCTGGAAAGCCTTGGCCTAGATTCACCGCACCTTTCTCAGCTGCCAGTGCTGACATGACGGTAAATATGGTGGTGCCCACTTGGGGCAGTTTCGATTGCAGCGTGGGGGTGCGTTCTAGGGTGTGCATGGGGGTTCGCCTGTACCTGTTTGGTTCGCTTGCGCCTGTCTTATAGCTCGTAGTCGTCTATGCTGCCGCTCATGGCGCGGTCAATCAGTTTGCGGTTCAAGCGGTCGCTTACCAGCTCGGCAAAGGTGTAGACAAAATTGCGCAAATATGCGCTGCGTTTAAAGGCCACACGCGCCACGTTTTTGCCAAACAGATGACCCGCAGGTTTAACCACCAAATCGGTTGCGGGGTCATCTTTTACCGCCATCTCGGCCACGATGCCTATGCCCAGGCCAGTGCGTACATAGGTCTTAATCACGTCTGAGTCAATAGCTTCTAGCGCAATGCGAGGCGACAGTTTTTTCGCCGCAAAGGCTGCGTCAATTTTGGTGCGCCCGGTAAACGACGGGTGGTAGGTAATGATAGGTTCGCTGGCCAAATCTGCCAGCGTGATGTGGCTGACCTGCGCTAGCTTATGGTCTGCAGGCATCACCAGCATGTGTTGCCATTCATAGCAGGGCAGGGTTACCAGCTCTGCGTAGTCTGCTAGCGATTCAGTAGCTATACCGATCTCGGCCACTTCGTCAATTAACATTTTGGCCACTTGGCCTGGCGTGCCTTGGTGCAAGCTGATGTTAACTTTAGGAAACGCCTCGCGCAGCTTGGCAATGGGCTGGGGCAGCACGTAGCGCGCTTGGGTGTGGGTAGTGGCAATGCTTAGTGTGCCGCTATCTTGCAAGCTAAATTGCTCGCCAATTTTTTTCAAGTTGCCTACTTCACGCATGATCTGCTCAATACTTTTGAGCACATGCATACCCGGCTCGGTAATGCGTTTAAGCCGCTTGCCATGCCGCGCAAAAATCTCGATGCCCAGCTCTTCTTCCAGCTCAATAATGGCTTTGGATACACCCGGCTGCGAGGTATGCAGTGCCTTGGCTGCCTCAGTCAAATTAAGGTTGCGCCGCGCTGCCTCTTGGACAAAGCGGAATTGGTGTAGGTTCATATCTAAATACAGCTAAAGAATGTATTTATTATGCCTTTAGATGCGTTTTCAGCGCGGGCCGTATACCTAAAGTGGTGTTTGCGTATTTCTAGACCTGAGATTGACCTGCGCGCCACCCAACAAGGCGTTATTTGCACTCAGACGCAATCACCTCGTCAACGCGTTTGTTACGCGCCACGCGCTCGGTGTCGCTCATAAACTCGCGTTCGCCCTTGTCGTTGGTGACGCCAATGCGCACGCCAGACGATAACGAGGCTTTGGACTTTTTGGCCTCTGTGCAGTTGGTGGCTTGGGCTGCTGCAAATTTGTCTGCCTCTGCTTTCTTTTTTGCGGCTACGGCGGATTCCAGCTCTTTTTTCTTTTTATCAGTGGCTACGTCTGCTGCGCTGCTGGCAGCGCTTTTGGGGGCTGCGGCTTTAGTTGCGTCGCTGTCAGGCTTAGCGGTATCGGCTGCAGCTTTGTCAGCAGGGGTTTCTTCTTTGATAGGTGTGATGGTGGCTGGGCCCTTGCCTGCAGGCTGCTTAAAAATGCTTTTATCAGGAACACTGTTAGGCGGCGCTTGGTCGCTAAACACGCGGCGGCCGTCTTTGTCGGTCCAGCCCCATTGGGCATGGGCTAGCGTGGCCGCACCCAAACTAATAGTTAACAGGGCGCATTGAAACAAAAATAAGAATCTGGTTTTCATCATAGAAGTGTAGCGTGGAGTGAAGAAAAAATCGTAGATTTGCAGCGTTTTACACGGCCACTAAGCGGGCTAAAACCACCATTGGTCGCCATAATTAATTAACTATAACGTACCCACAGCGTATGTTCAACGCATCTTCAACGCAACCGGGCCAATAGGGTTTACACCCGTGGCGCGCGGGTACAATCTGTTTTTTGGAGCCTTCACTATGCGCTTGCTTGGCAAAGCACTGACGTTTGACGACGTTTTACTCGTTCCCGCTTTCTCTGAAGTCCTGCCCAAGGACACTTCCCTTGCGACCCGTCTGTCGCGCAATATCGCACTTAATTTGCCCCTTGTGTCCGCCGCAATGGACACCGTAACCGAGGCGCGCCTGGCCATTGCCATGGCGCAAGAAGGTGGCATGGGCATTATTCATAAAAACCTTACTGCCAAAGACCAAGCTGCGCAAGTGCGCAAAGTCAAACGGCATGAATCAGGCGTGCTGCGCGACCCGGTGGTCATCCCGCCAGACTTTAAAGTACACCAAGTTATTGAGCTGTCTGAGCAATTAGGCGTAAGTGGCTTTCCCGTAGTGGATGGCGGCAAAGTGGTGGGCATAGTTACCGCCCGCGATTTGCGCTTTGAAACCCGCATGGATGTGATGGTGAAAGACATCATGACCCCGCGCGAACGCCTGGTCACCGTACCCGTAGGTGCGCCGCTGGCCGACGCCAAAGCGCTGATGAACAAGCACCGTTTAGAGCGCGTATTAGTGGTCAATTCAGCCTTTGAGCTCAAGGGCTTGGTCACCGTCAAAGACATTACCAAGCAAACCAGCTTTCCCAACGCCGCGCGCGACGACCAAGGCAAGCTGCGCGTAGGCGCAGCCGTAGGCGTAGGCGATGGCACCGAGGAGCGCGTAGCCGCACTGGTAGCAGCGGGCGTAGACGCACTGGTGGTAGACACTGCCCACGGCCACAGCAAAGGCGTGATCGAGCGCGTGCGGTGGGTCAAACAAAACTATCCGCAAATCGACGTGATTGGCGGCAACATTGCCACCGGTGCAGCTGCGCTGGCGCTGGTAGAGGCGGGTGCGGACGGCGTCAAGGTAGGCATCGGCCCCGGCAGTATTTGCACCACCCGCATCGTGGCAGGAGTGGGCGTGCCGCAAATTATGGCGATTGACAGCGTAGCCACGGCTTTAAGAGGCACCGGCGTGCCGTGCATTGCCGACGGCGGTATTCGCTACAGTGGCGACATCGCCAAGGCCATCGCAGCCGGTGCCAGCACGGTGATGATGGGCGGCATGTTTGCAGGTACCGAGGAAGCACCCGGCGAAGTGGTGCTGTTCCAGGGCCGCAGCTACAAAAGCTATCGCGGCATGGGCAGCATCGGCGCTATGCAGCAAGGCAGCGCCGACCGCTATTTTCAAGAGTCTTCCACCGGCAACCCCAATGCCGACAAGCTTGTGCCCGAAGGTATCGAAGGCCGCGTGCCCTACAAAGGCTCGGTCGTCAGCATCATCTTTCAAATGGCCGGTGGATTGCGCGCCAGCATGGGCTACTGCGGCTGCCCCACCGTACTAGATATGCAAAACAAAGCCGAGTTTGTCGAGATCACCACCGCAGGCATACGCGAGAGCCATGTGCACGATGTGCAGATCACTAAAGAAGCGCCGAATTATCGGGCCGAGTAAACTGCCTAACAAAGGAGCCTGTTTGCCATGCTACTAGATGATCTACGTCAAATGAAACCTTCAATTGATTCGATTGCGCTTCGCTGTGGGGCTAAACGCTTGCGCGTTTTCGGCTCTGTCGCGCGCCGCACAGAACGGCCAGACAGTGATGTGGATTTTTTAGTAGAGCTACCGCAGGGCTACGATTTATTCAGCCAGCGTTTGGCATTGAGCCAAGGCCTGTCTGATCTACTACATCGTAAGGTTGACCTTGTGCCAGAGCATGAGCTAAGCCGCCACATACGCGGCCAAGTGCTCGCAGAAGCCATCGAGATATGAGTAAGGCTTGGCGTGCGTACGCGCTGCATGTTCTAGATGCTATCGCTAAAGTGCGTCGCATCCAGCAACGCGGCAATTTAGTGGATGACGAAGTGCTGTATGACGCCGCACTGTGTAACCTACAAACACTGTCTGAGGCAACACAAATGTTGCCCAATAAGCTGAAAGCGGCTTACCCTGCTATTCCTTGGCGCGAAATTAGCGGATTCCGCAATATTTTGGCCCATAACTATCTGGGTGATATTGATCCAAGCACTGTTAACGGGGTTATTAACACCCATTTGCAGCCTCTAGAGGATTGTATGAAAGCTATGCTGGCAGCACCCGATCTGGATAAGTCCTAGCTTTTTAAATTTATTTCCCCAGTGTATGCAACACCAAAAAATCCTCATCCTAGACTTCGGCTCCCAAGTCACCCAGCTGATCGCCCGCCGCGTGCGCGAGGCGCATGTGTATTGCGAAGTGCATTCGTGCGACGTGACCAGCGACTGGCTGCGTGACTACGCCAAAGACGGCTCGCTGAGTGGCATCATCCTCTCAGGCAGCCATGCCAGCGTGTACGAAGAGCTGACCGACAAAGCGCCTGACGCAGTGTTTACGCTAGGCCTGCCTGTGCTGGGCATTTGCTACGGCATGCAAGCCATGGCGCACCAACTAGGCGGCAAGGTCGAAGGCGGGCACAAGCGCGAGTTTGGCCACGCCGCAGTGCGTGCGCGCGGCCACACTGCGTTGCTAAAAGACATTGCCGACTTCACCACGCCCGAGGGCGAGGGCATGCTCAATGTGTGGATGAGCCACGGCGACAAAGTCACCGAGCTGCCACCGGGCTTTAAGCTGATGGCCAGCACCGACAGCTGCCCCATCGCCGGCATGGCCGACGAGGCGCGCAAGTTCTATGCTGTGCAGTTTCATCCCGAGGTTACGCATACCGCGCAAGGCCACGCCATTTTGCACCGCTTTGTTTTAGGTATCTGCAGCGTGCAACCCGACTGGGTGATGAAAGACCACATCACCGAGGCGGTAGACCTGATCCGCAAACAAGTAGGTGACGAAGAAGTCATCCTCGGCCTGTCCGGCGGCGTAGACTCATCTGTAGCCGCCGCGCTCATCCACCGCGCCATTGGCGACCAGCTCACCTGCGTGTTTGTAGACCACGGCCTGCTGCGCCTAAACGAAGGCGACATGGTGATGGACATGTTTGTAGGCAAGCTGCACGCCAAAGTGATTCGCGTAGATGCCGAAGAGCAGTTTCTCGGCCACCTGGCAGGCGTGAGCGACCCAGAAGCAAAACGCAAGATCATTGGTCGCGAATTTGTAGAGGTGTTTAAGGCGCAAGCAGCCGTATTAACTGCTCAAGCAGCTACGAAAAACGGAGCGAATGGACGTATTGTTAAAGGTGCCAAGTGGCTAGCCCAAGGCACCATCTACCCCGATGTGATCGAATCTGGCGCAGCCAAAAGCAAAAAAGCCGTCACCATTAAAAGCCACCACAACGTAGGTGGCCTGCCCGAGCAGCTAGGCCTGAAATTATTAGAACCCCTGCGCGATCTATTTAAAGACGAAGTACGCGAACTAGGCGTAGCCCTGGGCCTACCGCATGAGATGGTCTACCGCCACCCCTTCCCCGGCCCCGGCCTGGGCGTGCGCATCTTAGGCGAAGTGAAAAAAGAATACGCTGACTTGCTACGTAAAGCTGATGCCATCTTCATCGAAGAGCTACGCAATTTTAAAGACGAAGCCACAGGCAAAAGCTGGTACGACCTCACCAGCCAAGCCTTCACCGTCTTCCTGCCCGTCAAAAGCGTAGGCGTGATGGGCGACGGCCGCACCTACGACTATGTGGTCGCTCTGCGCGCCGTAGTTACCAGCGACTTCATGACAGCCGACTGGGCCGAGCTGCCCTACGCGCTACTCAAAAAAGTCAGCGGAAGGATCATCAACGAAGTGCGCGGAATTAACCGCGTGACTTATGACGTGAGTAGTAAACCGCCTGCGACGATTGAGTGGGAGTGAAAAGAAATTCGTACGCAATTTATTTGCTGGTGACAATCGTTGTAAATGCTGTAACCGGCCAAGAGTTGACTGTCGTAGCAGAATTTTGAGTTAAAGCTTCAGGCTGATTTTTGCCGTTCGGTCTGGGGCATTTAATGTCAGTTATTGGTCTAAATTACTTTGCTAACGCGCACGGCTTGCTAAAGTGCTTCAACTCTTAAGTTTTGAAGGCAAAATCCCCTAAGAGGCGCGCATCGCGTCCAGCAGGAAAAAACTCATGTACCTTTACGAGCTCCGCATCCAAGGATTCAGGCGGTTTAATGACCTATGCCTTCGCTTCAAAAATGGGCTGAATGTCATCGTTGGCCCTAATAACGCAGGCAAGACGGCCGTCGTCGACGCGCTACGGGTGCTGCTATCTGCGAGTGACGAGGGCAACCTGCGGCTTACTGAACTCGACCTGCATCAAGCAGCCGACGGAACCAAGAGCACGGATGCCAGATTCACGTTTTTGTTCCGAGGCCTCGACATCCATCAAGAAGCCGACTTCATGACAGCGCTCAGGCCGCTGAATGACATTGCTGGCAAACTCATTGAATACGAAGCGCAGTTCACCGTTCAGTACACACAGGCAGAGCCCGGTGGTCGCCTGCGGCTGCGGCGGTGGGTTGGCGATCATCCCGAAAATTTGCTGCCCACAGAGATGCTGGAGGAGCTTCGCGCAATTTACCTCCAGCCACTCCGAGACCCTGCCCTTGGCCTCAAACCAGGGCGGATGAGCCAGCTATCCAAGCTGGTACAACGCCTATCGACTAGCGAGGAGCGCGATGGGTTGGCTACTAAGCTCAAGGAATTCGATGATGTACTAAGCGCGCAACCACCGGTTTCCTCAACCAATGATGCAATTGGTAAGAGGCACACTAGCATGTTGGGTACAGAACTTGCGCAGGCACTTAAGTTGCAACTCAGCCCTAGTGATTTCACTCGATTTGCATCGCGGGTCGGTTTGTCAGTCGCGGATATGGATGTCGAGCAAAATGGACTCGGTTTCAACAACCTCATTTACATGGCGGTTGTCCTCAGCGAGTTGGCACTGAGCACAGATGCGTCGTACTGCGCCCTCATCGTGGAAGAGCCTGAGGCGCACCTTCATCCTCAGCTACAAGCTGTTCTGCTTGATTATCTACGTACCGTAGAAAAACCAGAGGAGGGGCAGCGGGCCGTGCAGGTCTTCGTGACAAGCCATTCGCCGAACTTTGCTGCACTAGCGGACATAGACTCCATCTGCTGTGTGTACGAGGGGCCTCAAGGGCCAGCAGCATTTGCCCCGAGGGACGTCATCTTCAAAGATGATAAGAAGGAGAAGTTGCAGCGTTACCTCAATGTAACGCGAGCCGAACTTTTCTTTGCCCGTCGGCTTGTGCTCGTAGAGGGAACTGCCGAACTCTTCATGATTGATGCGCTGGCTAAGAAAGCCGGTGTCAATCTCCGCAAGAGTGCTGTGAGTGTCATCAGCACCGACGGCCTTAACTTCGATGCGTTCATGCCCCTCTTTGGTAAAAACGCAATGCAGATTCCCGTGGCGGTAATTACGGATGCCGACCCACCTGCCGTAGTCTTTCCAGACAAAGACGCAGCGCTGGAACTATCGAA
>JAYSWJ010000119.1:0-1774 GCA_043718065.1 Polaromonas sp. | reverse complement strand
AAGTTTTAGATTTCAGTTAAATAGTCGAGTAGACCTCTTTAAGGTCGCAAATTTCGACCTTAAAGACCGGGCTGGCTATCACCGTGTTGCGCTTGCAGCGGGTGATTTTGGATGCGGAGTTGGCGGCTTTGTATGGGGTAGAAACTAAGCGTTTTAACGAAGCGGTTAAGCGTAATGCAGAGAAGTTTCCACCCGACTTGATGTTTCAGCTTACGCCACAAGAGTTTGCCAACTTGAGGTCGCAAATTGCGACCTCAAGTCCAGGCGGCTCTAGCTCTAGCGCCAGCCACGGCGGGCGGCGCTATTTGCCACGGGTGTTTACAGAGCACTGCGCCTGCTGATGGTGCCGCCCGGCCCGCCCAAGCGGCCCATCGGGTTTGTGACGCCGCAAGATAAATCTACCCCACGCTAAAAAGGCGCGAGGTGGCCACATATTGCTGCCACCTCTGCAAGGGCTTAAAAATAATAGAAATAGCCCTATAACCCAAGTAAATCATGCTCAAGCAGCTATTGAATTAATAGTAAGTGATGGAGTCTAACTAGACTACATCCAAGCCATTACCAAGCGGGCCGGTAGCTTGCCAGCGCTGATAAGCTAAGGCCGCTCACAGGGCGGTGATTGGGATTGAATTGCAAACATAATCAAATGGCAGTTCAGTTTGCACCACCGCCCCTTTAAACTAAGCGCTATGACCGCTGCCCACATCAACACCATTAAATTCCGTAATGCGGTAATACCTGCCTACCGCAATGGTGCCAACGGGACAATGCCACGCTGGCAAGCTACCCCATGAACGCAGTAGAGATCGAAGCCGCCATATCAGACCTGGCGCTGCAGCCCTTCGATGCGCAGGAGTTCCCGTTTGCTTTCCTAGCCGCTTTTGGCAACAAAGACACCACACTCAAACGCCTGCGCACAGGCAATAACAACGCCTCAGACGTGCAAGGTAACGGCGTTAATGGCGTGCTGCTGCGCAACAACATCCACATGGCGGTGTGCCAGGCAGGTGCAGTAGGCCAAACCTTGCAAGCACTGCGCGCCAGCCCCGCCACTACCAAGGCCAAAGCCAAATTCATCCTTGCCACCGATGGGCATACGCTAGAGGCTGAAGAGCTCATCAGTGGCGCTGGTGTGGATGGTTTGGGCGGCGAAACCGTCGCCTGCGCCTATGCAGACTTCCCCGACCATTTTGGCTTCTTCCTGCCGCTGGCAGGCATCTCCACCATCAAGGAGATCAAAGACAACCCCATCGACATACGCGCCACCGGGCGGCTGAACAAGCTGTATGTTGAACTGCTCAGCAACAACCCTGATTGGGCCAAAGCCGACCGCCGCGCCGACATGAACCACTTTATGGCGCGCTTGGTATTTTGCTTTTTTGCCGAAGACACCGACATTTTTAACGGCGAAGGCCTGTTTACCCACACCGTAGACCAAATGAGCCAGCGTGATGGCACCAACACCCATGCGGTGTTGGGCGCCGTATTCCGCGCCATGAACACCAAGGTTGGCGAGCGCCACCTCACCCCACTTGATCAGCCCGATCAGCCCAAGCTGCCCAACTGGGCCAACGGCTTTCCGTATGTCAACGGCGGCTTGTTCTCTGGCAGCACCGACGTGCCGCGCTTCACCAGCATTGCGCGCACCTATTTGCTAGCCGCAGGACGATTGAGATGGCGCGAGATCAACCCCGACATCTTCGGCAGCATGATCCAGGCCGTGGCCGACGACGAAGAGCGCGGCGCACTGGGCATGCACTACACCAGCGTGCCC
>JAYSWJ010000118.1:0-11470 GCA_043718065.1 Polaromonas sp. | reverse complement strand
AAATCGAAGGCGAATCACGCGAGGTAGGCAAAGTGCACGCCGCCCTGGCCCGCGCTGCTGCGCAAGGCAAAGGTGCCTTCACTAAGCCTTGCGTTATTATGAGCGGTGGCGAAACCACAGTGACCATTCGGCCCCGCAAAGAAGGCCAAGCCAAAGGCCGTGGCGGCAGAGCAGGCGAGTTTTGTATGGGCCTGGCGCTGGCGCTGCAAGGAGTTAAAAATGTGTACGCATTGGCTGCCGATACCGACGGCATCGACGGTGTAGAGGACAACGCTGGCGCGTATGTCATGCCCGACACGTTGCTACGCGCAACAGCGCAAGGCATGAAAGTTGACCAATACCTAGACCGCAACGATGCATACGGCTACTTCGAAGCGATCAACGATTTGGTCATCACAGGACCTACGCATACCAATGTGAATGACTTTAGAGCACTATTAATTTTATAGCTGCTTAAGCATGATTTACTTGGGTTACAGGGCTATTTCATTATTAAAATATAAAAATAAGTTGTTTCAGCTGATTTCAGATAGTTTTGAATTAAACTTTTCATTCAAAAAATCAACTATAGCTAAAAAAGGAATTCCGTATGCTCAATTTGCGCAAAATAGTAGCGTGGCTAGCCACAGGCTGCGTTGTGTGGCTATCGCAAGCCGCGTTGGCCCAGCAGGCCGATGCAGCTGACAAGGTATTTGAAGCGGCTAAAGCGGTTGCCAAAGAGGGGCCGCAAGACGTTACGCTGCTTACGCAAGCCAAGCTCAAGCTACCCGAGGGCTACATGTTCATACCGCAGCCTCAGGCGGGCGATCTGCTCAACGCGATGGGTAATCCGGGTAAAGATAGCAGTTTGCAGGGTTTGATTTTCCCCAAGGGCAACGGTAACCAGTGGTTCATGACCGTGCGCTACGAGGCGTCGGGCTACATCAAGGACAACGACGCTAAGGAATGGAACGCTGACGATCTGCTCAAGAGCTACCGCGACGGCACTGCCGAGGCCAACAAAGAGCGCGCCAAGATGGGCGTGCCTGGGTTAGAGATCATCGGCTGGGCTGAAAAGCCAGCCTACGACGCGAGCGCCTATCGTTTGGTGTGGGCCATGTCGTCTAAAGAGGTAGGCGCCCCCGTCAACGAACCACAAGGCGTGAATTACAACACCTACGCCTTGGGCCGCGAAGGATATTTCAGCATGAACCTGGTGACGGGCCTGCTAGAGCTGCCGCAGCACAAAGGTAATGCCAGCACCTTGCTGGCAGCTTTGGAGTTTGATAACGGCAAGCGCTATGCAGACTTCAACTCCAGCACCGACAAAGTGGCGGAATATGGCCTAGCTGCATTGATTGCTGGCGGTGTTGCTAAAAAACTGGGCTTTTTTGCTTTAATTGCGGTTTTTATGGCCAAGTTTGCTAAAGTGTTTCTTGTGGCCTTTGCCGTTTTTGGTGGTGGTGTTTGGAAGTTTTTTACCCACCGCAAAAAAGACATCCCTATTGCACAAGACGCCGTGCCTCAAGCTGCCCCAGAGAGTGTTGAGCACGACAAATTGCCCAAAGTCTGAGGGTGCTTAGCGCATTATGGGCAAGCTACTTCTTTTACTGCTGTCAGGTGCCAAGCTGGGCAAACTGCTCACCACAGGCGGCAGCATGCTGGTCTCGGTGCTGGTCTACAGTTGGATTTTTGGCTGGCGTTACGCGCTGGGCTTTGTACTGCTGTTGTTTGTACACGAGATGGGGCACTACTTGGCCGCGCGCTATAAGGGCCTTGATGTAGGCGCGCCCACCTTCATTCCGTTTGTAGGTGCTTGGATTGCATTGAAAGACAAACCGCACGACGCGCAAACCGAGGCCTTCATTGGCTTGGGTGGACCGCTACTGGGCTCCATAGCTGCGCTACTGGTGTATTTTTTGGCGCGCAGCGAGGGGAGCAGTTTGCTGTTGGCAGTGGCTTACGCAGGTTTCTTCCTGAACCTATTTAATCTCATCCCTTTGTCGCCACTCGACGGTGGGCGTATCACTGCGGTTTTGTCGCCACGTATCTGGCTGCTCGGCGTGCCGGTATTAGCGGCCATGTTTTGGTTTCGTCCCAGTCCTATGTTGATACTGATTGCGGTATTGGCAGCGCCGCAGCTTGTTAAGGCATGGAAATATCGCAGCGATAGCGAAGAAGCCAAAACATACTATGCCGTATCCAGCGCTATCAAATGGGAGTACGGTTTTTACTACTTGGGACTGCTTATTTTTCTAGCCATCATGTCACATGATGTACACGAAATGCTACAAGCCACTGCTGTAGTGCGCGGGCAAGTCTGGTAGGTTCAAAAAGTGTTTAAGCCGACACTTTGTTCCACGTCAAATTGAACTTCAATAAATATTTGCGCAGCCTGTCTGCATCGTTTACCACGCTGCGCTGTGTACGCGAAACGTCAAACAACTCTCGGCCTGCGTCGCTAATACTGCTGTTTTTGCGGCACACAGTGATAACGGCTTGTAGTTGTAGTCGGTCAAAATAGTCCAAAGTAACTGCTGCGCTGCCCATCACATCGGTGAGCGACACGGGCGCAGTTGGGTTATGCGACACATCGCCTTCCCACTGCCAACGCAGCCGCGCAATCTCGGCTGCCACCAGCGCCGCCCCGATGCGCGCGTTCTCGCCCAACGTGGCCAGGCGTGTGATGGACGCGCTTAAGTCTCTAAAGTTGCCGCTCCAAATTGCCTCGCTCGACTGCGCAAAGCGCAGATAGTCGCCGCGTGCCTCCGTCGTAAAACGCACTTGTTTGCCAAGGTCTAGCGACGCTGCAGCCAATTGGTGGTCGATGTTCGGCTCAATATCCTCGCGCCGCTGCGCTAAGCTGGGCAGGGTGTAGGTCCACAGGTTAATCCGTGCAAAAAGATCTTCTCTAAACCTGCCTGCCGCCACCTCGGCGCGCAGATCTTTGTTAGTACCCGCAATCAGCTGAAAATTGCTGTGCACATCTTTATCTGCGCCCACGGGCAAAAATCTCTTGTCTTCAATCGCTTTAAGCAGCATGGCTTGCTCGTCTAAACCCATCTCGCCAATCTCGTCTAAAAACAGCACGCCTTTATCTGCCGTGCGTAGCAGGCCAAGGCGGTCTGCCGCAGCGCCAGTGAATGACCCTCTCTTGTGGCCAAACAGCGCAGAGCCTGCGCCATCGCCGCGTAAGGTGGCACAGTTCACATCGACAAAATCGCCTTCAATCTGGTGGCGCGCTTTCTTTAGCTCAAAAATACGTTTAGCCAGCATCGACTTGCCTGCACCCGTAGGCCCGGTCAGCAAAATAGGCGCTTTGCTGCGTACCGCTACCCGCTCAATCTCTTCAATCAACGTATTAAAGCGTGCGTTGCGGGTGGCGATGCCGCTTTTAAGGAACGAAACAGCATCAAGCTGGGCCACATTCAACCGCGTGTTGATCGCGTCATAGCGCGACAGGTCTAGGTCAATCAGCTCGTAGCTACCTGTGCCCTCACGCTGCCGCCCACGTGGCGGAGCAGACTGCAGCAGCACACCCGGTATAAACCGTGCCTCTACCAACAGAAACATGCAAATCTGCGCCACATGCGTACCCGTGGTGATGTGCGCCCAATACTCTTCGCGCTCGGTATCAAAGGCATATCGCCCCACCCAGTCATACAGCGCGCCATACACCTCGCCAAAGTCCCACGGGTTGGCTAGATTCATCTCTACCAAGCGCACCTGCGTCTTAGGCGACAGCTGTGCAATATCCGCCTGCACACGCTGCGCCAGCGCCAGGTTGCGCACATCGTGCATCAGCTCTAGCCGGTCAACCTGCAAGTCATCATGCTGCGCCAGCGACACCGTAGGCCGCCACTTCTCCCAGCGGGTGTTGGACAACCCCGAATCGAGCTGAGTACCCAGAAAGCCGATAACTACTTTGCGTTTCATTTGGCTAGTTTACTAACAAATTTTCTATAAAAAGAAATTTTTTCAAAAATTTTTCAAGTAATCAAAAATCATTTACTTGAAAAAATCCAATGAAATCAACAAGTTAAAAGTTTATTGGCGTTAGCCAGTGAAGCTGGCACGTTGTCTGCAATAACTTATCCGTCAAGCAAAGAAGTTAGTCGCTTACAAGCAGGGGTTTCCAGTTAAAAGGGCCCCTCTGGTGCAAAAAGGGCAGAGTGCAAGCTCAGTCATTTTTTGTATGCCGTGGCTTCTGGATGTGCTTGGTATGGCATGTGGTCAAGGAGCGGCTCATCTGAGCCGCTCCGCTAGGTTCGATTCCTGGGTGCTAACGAACTGTGTAGCTCAGTCTGGTAGAGCAACGTGCTCATCACACGTCTGTCGCGGGTTCGATTCCCGCCGCAAGCTGGCGTAAAACTCCAGCTTTCTTTGGAAAAGTGAAAGAGTGCCGCATGTGGGCGGAAGGTGAAGTGGCAAGGCAACTATCGCAAGATGGTCGTCAAACCACCTAGTTGAAAACCCACCAGCAGCAGTCGCCAGAGCAAAGGGCTCAGCGGCATGTGCAAAGCAAGATGTGCAGCAAGCGAGATCGAAAGACTCAAGTGCCGCAACTTGCCAAGTTAATGCCATCACCCTAAGCCCGTGATTGTTGCTGCAGCGGCCTTGATAGCGATGAATTGTTAAGAATGAATATGAGGAATAAAAAAAATGTTTGGATTCAATAAAATTACCGTAAAGAAAAATGAACGTGCCGTCTTACTGCGCAATGGCGACTTTGAGCGCTTGCTGCAGCCTGGTAAGCACTGGCTGTTATGCGGTGTAGACAAGCTGCGCGTAGAAAGCTTTGCGCTAGAGCAGGCTGCGTTTACCCACGGCCTGGCCGACTACTTCATGGCCAAAGAGCCAGCGCTGGTAGCGCAAGAGTTTGTGCAAGCCGCCCTGAGCGATACCCAAGTGGGCCTGCGTTATGACAACGGCGTGCTGGCCGAAGTTTTGGCACCCGGTACCCGCAAGCTGTTTTGGAAAGGCTTAAACGAGGTGCGTATTGACGTAGTCGATATTAGTGAAAGCGAAAAGCTGCCTGCTGACTTGGTGGCCAAACTGGGACAAAACCAGTTGCGCCAGCGACCTGTGGTGGGCTTGCAAGCCGTGCTGTTGGTGCAAGTGCCCGAGTTTCACGCAGGCGTGTTGACTGTGGACGGCCAAGTGCGCGAGTTGCTAAAAGCCGGGGCCTATGGCTTTTGGCGCTTTAACCGCCAAGTGCAGGTGGAGTGTGTGGATTTGCGTTCGCAGGCGCTGGAAGTTAGCGGTCAAGAAATTTTGACCAAAGACAAAGTGGGCCTGCGCCTGAACCTGTCGGCCAACTGGCGCTATGACGATGTGCTCAAGGCCTATGCCCAAACGGGCAAGCCTAGCGAGTATGTGTACCGCGAATTGCAGCTAGGCCTGCGCGTGGCGGTGGGTACGCGCACCTTGGACGAGTTGTTGGAAAACAAATCGACCATCGACGGCATCGTGACTGAGTACGCCCGCGTGAAGCTGGCCGACGCAGGTATGAAGCTGGACAGCTTGGGTGTGAAAGACATTATCTTGCCTGGCGAGATGAAGACGATTTTGGCCCAAGTGGTAGAAGCAGAGAAATCTGCCCAAGCCAACGTGATCCGCCGCCGTGAGGAAACCGCAGCCACGCGCTCCTTGCTCAACACCGCCAAATTGATGGAAGATAACCCCATCGCCCTGCGCATGAAAGAGCTGGAAACCTTGGAGCGTGTAGCCGAGCGTATCGACAAGATCTCCGTGTTCGGAGGTTTGGACCAAGTGCTTAACGGGCTGGTAAAGCTACGCTAAGCTCTGTGACAATTAAGAGAAAAAATAATGAACTATAACCAACACGAAGTTGCAGGCGGTGTGCCTGTCAAGATGTGGACGCAAGGCGTGCCTGTAGAGGCCGAGGCTTTGCAGCAGATTGAGAACGCTGCCAAATTGCCTATCGTGTTTAAACACGTCGCCGTGATGCCTGATGTGCACTATGGCATTGGTGCCACGATTGGCAGCGTGATTCCTACTATTAAAGCCATCATTCCCGCTGCGGTGGGTGTAGACATTGGCTGCGGCATGATCGCCTGCAAAACTTCTTTGAATGCACGCGATCTACCCGACAGCTTGGCCGTGTTGCGCAGCGAGATTGAAAAGGCCGTGCCACACGGCATGAGCCCCAAGCAGTTTCGTCGCGACGGGTCTAACCGCGACAAAGGCGCGTGGGAAACCCCACCCACCGAGGCGGACGCTGCTTGGGCGCAACTAGTAGATGAGTTTGAGGCTATTTGCGCGGACTACCCGCGCCTAAAAAACACCAACAACTACCGCCACATGGGCACGCTGGGTGGTGGCAACCACTTTGTCGAGGTTTGCCTAGACGAAGCGGGTGGCGTGTGGATCATGCTGCACAGCGGCTCACGCGGGGTGGGCAACGCTATCGGCACGCACTTTATTGAGCTGGCCAAAAAGGATGCTGAGCTTCACCAGCTTAATCTGCCCGATAAAGACTTGGCCTACTTTGAAGAAGGTGCCCAGTATTTTGGCGACTATGTGCGCGGCGTAGGCTGGGCACAAAAGTTTGCACGCTTAAACCGCGAGGTGATGATGCAGCGCGTGATCGGTGCCTTGCGTAAAGTCATTGCCAAGCCGTTTGAAACGCACCTAGAGGCGGTGAACTGTCACCACAACTACGTGCAAAAAGAAATGCACTTTGGGCAGGAGGTTTTTGTCACTCGCAAAGGCGCAGTTAGCGCCAAAGCAGGCGAGCTAGGCATTATCCCCGGCAGCATGGGCGCCAAAAGCTTCATTGTGCGCGGCAAAGGCAATGTGGATAGCTTCATGAGCTGCAGCCACGGAGCAGGCCGCTCAATGAGCCGTACCAAGGCGAAAAAGCTGTTCACCGTGGCAGACCAAATTAAGGCTACTGAGGGTGTGGAATGTCGTAAAGATGCCGATGTGATCGATGAAATTCCAATGGCCTACAAAGACATTGACGCGGTGATGCACGCGCAGCGTGATTTGGTCGAGGTGGTGTACACGTTGAAGCAAGTGGTTTGTGTGAAGGGATAAATATGAACATCGACAGAATTGAAAAAAGTCTTGAACTTGCTGGTTGGATTTGCAACAGCTTTACTTTGTTAAAACCAATTACAGATGGTCGTACTGAGTACGCTATGGGGTTCTACTTCATTACTTGGCAGCATCACGCAGCTATTGCGCATTCATGCGATCAAACGCTGTTTGCACCCGCTACTGCGTTGATTCGTTGTGCGTGGGATTCTTATACAAGAGGCCTATGGCTGGAGGTTGTTGCAACAGATGAACAATTAGCTAAATTTAGAGAATTAGAGAGAGTCCCAAATTCTGAGGAAATTAGGACTGCTATTGAACCTCATCTTTTAACAATGGGAGACGAGTTTCTAAAACTAAAAAAAGATACTTATAGTCTGTTTTGCGATCTGAATCATACAGGTATTACTCAGATAAGAAATCATTTTTCAGATGGAGCTATCGCTTCAGAACTTGATGATGAAAAAGTAGATGAAATTTTGAATTTTGTTGAATTTCTATCGCTTAGAGCATTGTTTAAGGCCGCACAGTTGGTCAAAAATCAGGTTCTTGAAAATCAAGCTTTGGAACGTGTTCAAAAATTAAAACTCAGAATGCAGAATGCAGGAATAAGAACATGATTGAACTAGACGGCTCACTGGGCGAAGGCGGTGGGCAAATATTACGTACTGCGTTGGCGCTGAGCTTGATTACTGGCAAGCCTTTTCACATAGACAACATCCGCGCGAAGCGCCCCAAGCCGGGGTTGATGCGCCAGCACTTGGCTTGTGTGCAGGCTGCAGTGGCAGTGGGCGGCGGGGTGGAAAAAACGCAAGCTGTGAACAAAGCGGCCGAGGCGGTGCAAATTGGCGAAACATCGCTAACCTTTACACCCGGCAAGATTTGTGCGGGTGACTATGAATTTGCCATCGGCTCTGCAGGCAGCTGCATGCTGGTATTGCAAACCGTGCTGTGGCCGCTGGTGATGGCGGATGGCGTCTCTACACTTATGCTGCGCGGCGGAACGCACAACCCGATGGCACCGTCGTTTTCGTTTTTGAGTAGCGTCTTTTTAAACCAAGTGTCGCCCTACTTCTGCGACGCAGACAGCGTGCTGTTTGAAACTGAGCTGCGCCGCCACGGGTTCTACCCAGCAGGTGGCGGCGAGGTGCAGGTACGCGTGCGTGCGCCTGTTGCGCGTATGAAGCCCATGCACATCATGCAACGCGGCGCGCTGCGCAACGCGTATGCCGAGAGCCTGCACGCGGGCGTACCCAAAGGCGTGGCCGAGCGCGAGCTGGCCGTGCTGCAAAACGCGTTGGGTTGGAAAGATGACCAAATGCATAACCGCGCCTTGCGTGCCAACGAAGGGCCGGGCAATGCGCTGGTAGTGACGCTAGAGTACGAACATATTACTGAGCAGTTTGCCGCCTACGGCGGACGCGGCGTAAGCGCCGAGCAAGTAGCGCGCAAGGTGCTGCAAGAAGTGCGCGCCTACCAAGCGCACACCGCACCTGTGGGGCCACACTTGGCAGACCAACTGATGATTCCGCTGGCGCTGGCGGCGGTGTACGGCGACAAAGGTCAAGTTGCCGGCCAATATTTTGCGACAGAGCTGACGCAGCATACGCGCACTAACGCGCAAGTGATTGAGCAGTTTTTACCAATGAAATTTGCTATGCAAGCACAGCAAAATGGTTGTGTAGTGAGCTTGACAGCTTAAACTAAAGTACTATTAATTCTATAGCTGCTTGAGCAGTATCTACGGCCTAGAAAGCCTATTTGTCATTAAAAAATAGTTAGATTAACGGGCTTTTTTTGCATACTGCACTTAGCAACCCCTAGCCATCCACCAGCGCCCGAATATCCGCTGGTACGGCTACGGCGCGTATGCCATTTTTGCCGTCTTCGCGCCGCGTGGCGAATATGCGGACTTCGTCGCATTCCAAAATCACGTCTTCATCGCCATCGGGCCGCGTGCGTACGATGCGGTAGTGTTGCACAAAGCTTTTATTGCGCCATTCAGCGATGTGGCTGTGCACAAGCAAGGTGTCGCCGTAGCTGGCGGTTTTCAGAAAATTGGTGGTGATGCTGACCAGCGGCGTGCCTAGCACGCCAGTGGCTTTTTCCAGCTCGGCCCAGCGGGGTACGCCGCATTGGGTAAAAAAGTGGCGCGATGCGGCGTCGATCCAGCGAAAAAAATTGGGAAACCACACTATGCCTGCGGGGTCACAGTCGCCAAACTCTACGCGCACGGTGTGGGTGATGGTTTTGGGGCTGGTCATGGCGTGTTTGGGTTAAGGATGAGGGGTGGGGGCAGGGCCGGGCTACTTCGGCAAATGTCACTTTGGCGATTGTATCGGCGGCTTTGCTGCAGGGTTGCTACGGGGTTGCTGCCTGATTCCTGTGGAGCCTGGGCACTTGCTACTAGAATACTTCTAGATCTATGAACCTACCCGCCACGCCACGCCTCAGCCTGCAAGGCATCACCAAAGCCTACCCTGCCGTGGTGGCCAACGATGGCGTGTCGCTGCTGGTGCAGCCCGGCGAAATCCACGCTGTGCTGGGCGAAAACGGTGCGGGTAAATCCACGCTGATGAAAATCATCTACGGCGCGGTGCAGCCTGATGCGGGCAGCATAACTTTTGACGGCCAGAGCGCAACGATTAAAAACCCGGTCGACGCGCGTGCGCTGGGCATTGCCATGGTGTTTCAACACTTTAGTTTGTTTGAGACCATCAGCGTGGCTGAGAACGTGTGGCTGGGCTTGGACAAGTCGCTGTCGCTGGCGCAAGTACAGCAAAAGATCACCGCCAAAGCCTCGCAATACGGCCTAGACATTGACCCCCTGCGCCCAGTGCACACGCTAAGCGTAGGTGAGCGGCAGCGGGTAGAAATAGTGCGGGCACTGCTCACTGAGCCGCGCCTGTTGATATTAGACGAGCCTACCTCGGTGCTAACACCGCAGGCGGTAGACAAGCTGTTTGCCACGCTGCGGCTGCTGGCCGCGCAGGGCTGCAGTATTTTGTACATTAGCCATAAACTGCACGAAATTCGCGCGCTGTGCACTGCCTGCACCGTGCTGCGCGGCGGCAAGGTCACTGGTGTGTGCGACCCACGCAACGAGAGCAATGCGTCATTGTCTAAGCTGATGATAGGCAACGAGCCACCTGCGCTGGTGCACCGCGCTGCCAAGGCTGGTGAGGCAGTGCTAAGCGTGAACAGCCTTAGCCTGCCGCGCGCTGATGAGTTTGGCGTTGACTTAGACGGCATTAGCCTCACAGTGCGCAGCGGCGAGGTGCTAGGCATCGCCGGTGTATCAGGCAACGGACAAAAAGAACTGCTGTACGCCCTAAGCGGCGAAGACGTGCGCGCGCCGCAAGGCAGCTTGCGCATCGGCGCGCAAGACGTTAGCCACGCAGCACCCCAGCAGCGCCGCGCCATGGGCCTGCATTTTGTCCCTGAAGAACGCCTAGGCCGCGGTGCCGTACCCAGCATGAGCCTAGCGCATAACTTGCTGCTGACGCGCGACCAAGCGGTGGGCAAGAGTGGCTGGATTGACGTGAATGCCCTGCGCACGCAGGCGGCGCAGATTATCGCCCGGTTTAACGTGAAAGCTGGTGGGCCTAATGCACCTGCGCGTAGCTTGTCAGGCGGTAATTTGCAAAAATTCATCGTGGGCCGCGAGATTGAAGCCGCCCCCAAGCTGCTGATCATCTCGCAGCCCACTTGGGGCGTAGACGTAGGCGCCGCCGCGCAAATACGCGCCGAGATACTGGCCCTGCGCGACGCAGGCTGCGCCGTACTGGTAGTAAGCGAAGAGCTGGACGAACTATTTGAAATAGCCGACCGCCTGCAAGTGATGGCCAAAGGCCGCCTCTCGCCATCAGTAGATATTAAAGACGCCACAGTAGAGCAGATAGGCGAGTGGATGAGTGGGCTGTGGACACCGGAGAGTGTGCATGCATAAATTTGCCCCCCAGCTCATCCCCCGCGCCGAAGCCTCACGCTTTTGGACGCTGGCGTCCCCCGTGCTGGCGCTGTTGATTACCGTCGTCATCGGCATCATCTTGTTTGCCGCGCTAGGCAAAGACCCGGTGCGCGGGTTGCAGGTTTTCTTTTGGGAACCTATTAAATCTAGCTACGCACTGGGCGAGCTGATGGTCAAGGCTACGCCGCTGCTCATCATCGCCCTAGGCTTGGCCGTGTGCTTTAGGTCGAACGTGTGGAACATTGGCGCTGAAGGCCAGTTTGTTATGGGGGCGGTGTTTGCGGGTGGTGTGGCGCTGCTGGCGGACAAAGACACGGGCCGCTGGATTGTGTTGGCCGTCATGTTAGCGGGCGTGCTGGGCGGCATGGTGTGGGCGGGCATCACGGCGCTGCTGCGCGACAAGTTCAATGCCAATGAAATTTTGGTGAGTTTGATGTTGGTGTATGTGGCCGATATGGT
>JAYSWJ010000117.1:0-1788 GCA_043718065.1 Polaromonas sp. | reverse complement strand
ACGCTAGCGCCGTCCTTGGCCGCTATCGACGCATCGCTTAAATCCAAAGACACGTTCAACCCGCTGACCACGGCCTGGAGCGCGCGCCTGGCCATGACTGACATTGGAGAAATTGTGTTTTTGCCGCCGCTGTTGGCCCATTTGCGCCAAGCTGCGCCCAGCCTGACGCTGGCTACCGTGCAAAGCGCGCCCGCCGGGCTGAACGCCGCCATGGCCGAAGGCGCAATTGACCTGGCGCTGGGCTGGCTGCCCGACGTGCCCCAAGGCTTCTACCAGCGCCGCCTGTTTAACCAGCGCTACGTGTGCCTCATGCGCAGCGGCCACCCGCTGGCGAAATCCAAGGATAAAGTCAAGCTGACAGTAGCGCAGTTTTTAGGTGCCGAGCATGTCGCCATCCAAGCGCAGGGCACAGGCCACGCCAAAGCCGACGCGCGCCTGCAGGCATTGAACAGCAAGCAAGCTGGCAAAGGAGCGGCTACTAGCTTGCAGCGCAAAGTGGCAGTCAAAGTGCCCAGTTTTTTAAGTGTGCCGTATCTGCTGGCTACGTCCGACCTGATAGCCACTGTGCCCGAGCGACTGGCTCAGCAAGCTGCCGCGCCGTTTGGCTTGGTAGCGCTCAAACACCCGGTCGCTGTACCGGACTTTGAAGTCAAAATGTTTTGGCACCGCAGAGTGCACCAAGACGCGGCTAATCAGTGGTTGCGGGAATGGTTGGCTGCTGAGTTTACGGCGTGATATCTGGGAGAACTAAACGAAGGTGCCGATTACCAGTGGGGTGGCCTGCTCGCGGGCTTCTTTTTTGTAGGCACATTGGTTGGCAATTGAGATGCTTCTAACTCACTGTCTTGAATTGCATGTCGTACCCAATGGGCCAAAGGTGTCAATCTTTTGTTGGGTACTTTACCTTCGTCCTTGGCGTTAGTGCGCAGCGGCATAATTAAGCCAACAGTAGCGGATGGTATGTCCTGCCTAATCATACGTAGTGCGGGTTCTAAATCGCTGTCGTTTGAACAGATCACTATCTGGTCGCACACATTTTGAACTGCATCGCGGTATGCATGCAGTGCAATGTTCACATCAGTTTGTTTTTCTTCAATCATCCAAACCGGCGACATATTTGCTTTACTTGCCGATACACCTAGCTCATATGCAGGCAAAGCGGTGGGCTGAAAAATATGAAAGCCATTAATGATTTTTACTAAATCTGGATGTTTGGCCAACAATGCGCGGTGGTATTGCGTTTGAGCATGTTCAGACGCTTGTCCATGCCTTGCGTAGGATGCCTTGACTGGGGCTGTAAAGAAATTGACTGACACCACATGGGTGTTAGGGTCTTGCTGCATCACAATCTGGTCTCTAAACAGTGCCACGATATCTAGCCACTTGAAAGCAGTGCCCTTGAGCCGGGAGTAATACAGGTTGTAGCCGTCGATGTAGATACTAGTTTTTTTCAAATGGTCGTCCCCAAAGTGAAAAAGCCACCTTGCGGCAGCTTTTTCGCCCTAAGCCTGAGCCAACTTAATGACACCGCAAAGGGATTGTGAACTTATTGTACCCACATCTGGGAGTTTTGTCAGTGATTTAGTAGCCTGTGCATTGCAAGTCCAGCCCATATCCCTCTGCCGTCCAACCGAGTAGTCCCGACGCAGGTTTGGCATAGCTTGATATTAACTTCGCCAACCCTGCCCATCCGTTTGCGCTTTTCCTAGCGCCTCTAAGGTGGCTAGGATGCGAGGGAGGCTGTTTTTCCAGGGGCCTCGGCCTTTGAAGTGTTGCTCTAGTTGGGCA
>JAYSWJ010000116.1:0-11571 GCA_043718065.1 Polaromonas sp. | reverse complement strand
TCTAGACCAGGACGTTGATAGGTCAGGTGTGGAAGCGCAGTAATGCGTTAAGCTAACTGATACTAATTGCTCGTGCGGCTTGACCCTATAACTTTGATTGTCCGTATTAATCTATTGATGATCGTAAGGTTGTTATGCCAAGAGACGCATTCAAAATATATTCCAAGTGCCTAATTGTCAATTCAATTAATACCATTTGAAGCTGATTTGATTCTATGAATTCGTTGTACCGATATGTTCAAAGCATGTTAGTACAGCAACCAGTTATGCCTGATGACCATAGCAAGTTGGCACCACTCCTTCCCATCCCGAACAGGACAGTGAAACGACTTAGCGCCGATGATAGTACGGGTTCCCGTGTGAAAGTAGGACATTGTCAGGCTCTTATGCCGTAGAAAAAGCCCACTCATTTGAGTGGGTTTTTTTGTTTGTGTACATATTTATCGTCATCACGGTGAGCGGCTGCTAAATTTAATGCTTAAAGCAGCGCTAAGAATCTATTTAATTGATCGTAGCTCACGACGCAGAATTTTACCTACATTAGACTTAGGTAGATCATCACGAAATTCGATGTACTTAGGGATTTTGTAGCCTGTTAAGTTTTGACGGCAGTATTTAGCCACATCATCTTCAGTCAGTGCCGGATCATTTTTTACCAAGAAGACCTTAATGGCCTCGCCTTGTTTGGCATCATCAACACCAATTGCAGCGCACTCTACAACGCCGGGGCATAAGGAAATAACGTTTTCGAGTTCGTTCGGAAAAACATTGAAGCCACTGACGATAATCATATCCTTCTTGCGATCAACAATTTTGGTATAACCATATTGATCCATGATGCCTACGTCTCCTGTGCGCATAAAACCATCGGATGTAAACGCTTTCTGACTTTCCTCTGGCTGGTTGTAGTAAGCAACCATGACATTAGGCCCACGAATACAAATTTCACCTGATTCACCTATGGAGAGCGAATTGCCATCGTCATCTTTGATCGCTATATCTACGCTGGGTAATGGCAGCCCAATAGTGCCGGTAAATTTTTTATTGGAAGGTGGATTGTTAGTACCGATTGCCACTGTCTCACTCATACCCCAACCTTCTACCATGGGGCAGCCTGTAGTTTCGAACCAACGCTGAGCAGTTCCCTCTGAAGCTGCCATTCCACCAGCCTGCGAAATGCGTAGATTAGAAAAATCAACAGTTTTAAACATTGGATGTTGCAGAAGCGAGTTAAACAAAGTGTTCACAGCTGGCAGCATGTGAAAAGGACGTTTTTTTAGAACTTCAATAAACTTGCCGAAATCCCTGGGGTTAGGTATCAGCGTCATATGTGATCCCCAGCGTATGGCTAACAGGCTAAGGCTCAGTGCAAAGATGTGGTACAGAGGTAGCGCCGCGATGCTATTTGTTTTGCGAACGTCACCAACGTCCGCTAATGCAGGCGTAAACCAAGCCTCGGCCTGGAGAACGGCGGCCATAATATTGCGATGCGTTAATACCGCTCCTTTGCTCAAGCCGGTTGTCCCACCGGTATATTGTAGAAATGCAATAGAGTCCAGATTAGCTTGGCTCGGATTAAGACTCTTAGAGCTGCCCTCAGCAATCGCACAACTAAATGAAGTGACTATTCGGCCACTGACCAAGGGCAATTTGTAGGCTGGGACCATCTTGCCTAGATGGCGTACTGCAAAAGTAATCCAATGGCCATACCAAAACCCTAACAAATCCCCCATGGATGCCATAACAATATGCTGGATTTGTGTTTTATCAATAACTTCAGACAGCGTGTGTGCAAAGTTTTCCAAGATAACAATTGCAGTGGCGCCTGAGTCTTTGAGTTGATGTTCAAGCTCGCGCGCAGTGTACAAAGGGTTAACGTTCACACAAGTGTAATCAGCACGCAATATTCCTGACATCGTCACAGGAAACTGGGGAATATTGGGCAGCATGATAGCTACACGAGCGCCAGGTTCAAGGCCCTTACTTTGTAACCAAGCGCCCAAGGCAGAGGATAAACTGTCTAATTGGCCATAGCTCATCCATTGATCCATGCACACTGTATATGGGTTAGCAGCATGCTTCTTAAAACTATCATCTAAAAACGTAGCAACAGACCGATACTGGTCAGCATCAATCGTATGCGGAACGCTGGCAGGATAGCTTTTGAGCCAAATTTTTTCCATGAATGTCTCCAAATGTTGTTCTGTAATTATTCTAGTTCGGGCCACAAGTTCTTGTCTCGACTACTTGTCACCTGAGGCGCAATCTGTAGATTAAACAAACGTGCTATCCAATCGGATTCGCGCTGGTTAACCAACTCTAAAAATGACTCCGACCCTGACGGACTGCGCTGTAAAACTTGGAAAGTGTCAAAACCTAGTTCTAAAAAATCTTGCAAGTGATGCAAACCTGAAGTGTGAGCAGGTCCGCGCATCATCCGTAGCATCGTGCGTAACCCGCGTGTCTTGGTAAGTTTAGACAGCTCTAATCCCAAGCTTTGCACCAGTGCAAGTTGATCTAGGCGTGCAGTATGGTGCCCCACTTCGCGCCAAGCCACCACATAGTTACTACGCGCTTGAGCGTCAGAGACGCTTTTGGTAGATATTTTGAGCAACGACACCGCCATTGCGTAGTCAAGTTGTTCAGTTAATGCATGCAATTGCGTCAATGCGGTGGCTACGCCAACTACAGAATGCGGAAAAAATCGTTGTATAGCAGGGGCGATACGTCCGAACTGAGCATCCCGCAGGGAGAAATCTTTGCTACCATATAATTCATTCAAGAAAAATTGCGCTGGCGTTGCCCAGTCTGGATGTATAAGCGCATCAGCATAGGTATGCTGAAAGCGACTGCATTGCAAGCGTTTTATAGCTGAAACAGCGTTTTGTAGCGCAGGGTAAGATAACTGCTGAGTGCGCAAATTCTGAACGATGGCTAAGGCGTCACTTATCGAAGGTAGTTGCGCCACAGAAATTAAAGGCTGCGCAGGTAACGGGTCGTTGTATTCGATCATGGCGACTGAGTGCGATACATATCTTAAAGCTAGTGTAAACTAGAAAGTGGTGCTCAAATATAAACAAAAGCAACGCGCAGGCCGTATTTATTGCTCAAGCAGCTATCAATATAGAAGCAAGTAATTCGTATCACTGTAGTGTTGCGTCTGCGCAAACCTCGTATGTACGAATACGGATTTGAATCCACATAAAGTGGTCTGTTAAGGTTGTTTAGTATACGAAAGCCGTTACAGTTATTGCATGGTGAATGCTTGGATACAACGCTTGTTGACAGCGCTATTGCTGCTGTCAGGGGTAATGCTATGCGCATTGCTGTGGCCTGCGCACCCATTGGCGGCTTTGTTGTGCTTGCTCGCGCCTTTGCTCGCAATAGGTATTATTGAGGGGCTACAGTTTGTGCTGTTGTATGTGGTCAATCGCCACGATCCCACTAAGCGTGCCAGCCTAGCTGGGCATTGGGTCGCTTGGTGTGGCGAGCTGCGCGCCAGTGTGGTGATATTCAACTGGTGGCAGCCATTTAGGCGTCATGCCGTACCCAACAACTTGCAACCCGATACGCCAGCGCGACGAGGCGTGGTGCTAGTGCATGGTTTTTTTTGCAATCGCGGCCTTTGGACACTCTGGACACGCCGCCTCAAGGCACAAGGACGCGTCTACATTGCCGTAGACCTAGAGCCCGCTTTCGGTTCTATTGATGATTATGTTGGCCTTATTGACAAGGCGGTTACCCAAGTAACGCAAGCCACAGGCCAACTGCCGCTGGTCATAGGTCACAGTATGGGAGGTTTGGCGCTGCGTGCTTGGCTGAGTCAAGTTGCCACGCCGCAAACGCCGCCAGCAGTTGACAGAGTGCACCACGTAATTACCCTAGGCACGCCACACTACGGCACATGGTTAGGGGCGTTTTCGCACACTGTCAACGGAAGTCAAATGCGATTGAAAAGTAACTGGTTAAGAGATTTGCAGCAGCGCGAAGAAAGTGCGCGTACGGTAAAATTTACATGCTTTTACTCCAACTGTGACAATATCGTGTTCCCGGTTTCGCTAGGCAAGTTAGAGGGCGCTGACAACCGACTCCTTCAACAGATCGGGCATGTTGCCATGGTCAACGATGATCAAGTGATGCAAGCATGTTGGAAGCTGATGTCGTAATTGATATACAGCGTGCTGGTTGCTCGGACCTAGACTACTTTAAAAACAAGGACAGACCATGCCATTGATTGTTGTGATGGATGACGATGCAGGCACGCGAATGCTGGTGAGCCAGGTGCTCAAAAAAGAAGGCTTTGATGTGATGGCCGCTGATGATGGTGCCAAAGGCCTTGACCTGATACGTGAGTTTAAGCCCGATTTGATCGTAAGCGATGTGCAGATGCCCCATTTGGATGGATTTGGTGTGCTTGAACAAGTGCGCAACGACCCAGAATTAGCCACCACGCCGGTTATTTTGTTAACCTCATTGCAAGACCGTATACACATGCGTCAAGGCATGACCACAGGTGCGGACGATTATTTAACTAAACCTTTCGCCCCGCAGGAGCTGCGAGAGGCAGTTAATGCGCAGCTCAATAAATTATTGCGCGCTGACGCCATGCTCGCGCAGGTAGTTGATGTAGCTGTAGCAGAGGCCTTAGAAGAGCAACGGCACAAAATAAGCAAGTTATATGAAAAGCGTATGGCCAAATCGCTCAGTGAACAGTGGCCTGACAGCGGGTATGTGCAAGAAAACGAAAAATTCAGCAGCGCAACGGTGTTGTTTGCAGATATGCGCGAATACGGCCAATGGACACAGCGGATGTCTAGTACTGAGCTAGGCGATGTCATTCAACAGTTTTATGGCAATGTGGGTGACACAGTCCATTTGTTTGGCGCCCACTACATGCAGTTTGTGGGGGATGGGATGCTGTGTGTTTTTGTCGATGCAGGCGACACGCATTCTGTGAACCATGGCTTGCGTGCTGTGCGTGCTGCTATAGGACTCACTGATGCTACGCGGCGTATTGACGGGTATGTCAAGCAGCGTTTTAGTGACCGCAGGTTGCCACCGTTTAAACTTAACATTGCAATGCACAATGGACCTGTGGCGTTTGCCAAACTAGATGGCTTATTTGGCAGCAGCGGGCAAACCACCCCAGTGGGCGACACCGTCACAGTCGCTTTGAAGCTGTTTGGGGGGCAACCCGCAATAGACTGGACCATAGCTGCGACCGTACAAGTGGCGCGCACCGTGACCGGTGCTGTACGCACCGGCGCGCGCGCGTTAGTGCAAACATCGGGTCGCTCCTCGCAAGTAGATGTGGTTGAAATTATAGGTTTGCAGTGATGGCTGCCAAGACTGTAGCGTTACCGATAAAGCTGTCGCTGCGTTCTGTATTATTAGCTTCTTTGTTGGTATTTTGTATCGTACCCGCAGTGCTGGTGGGCTGGTTTTTATACCGTAGCAACGTACAAACTGTAGATTTGCTGTCAGAGAAAATTGTCAGTGATGTTGCCAAGCGTGTACAGGTAGATACTGAAGAGTTTTTATCGCAAGCGCACATGGTTTTCAGTGGTATTTTGCAAGAGCTGCCCAATACAGCAGATGTGCAGCGCGCACAGCAAATGCTACAAAAACCAGAGCTATTTGAACAGGCTGCATTTGCGCTGACACGTATGTCTCCTAATGCACCGTATGTATATTTTGGTACCGCTAAAGGTGAATTCTTGGGTGTTGAGACAGCATCTAGCGCAGCTACGGGTTTTATGCGCATTGGTGTGCGTGCTGCAAGTGATGAGGGACGGCGTTATTATTCAGCGCAGTACCCCGGCGATCGTACTCAAGCACAACCCGTGGAGACTAAAAACTATGAGCCGCGTGGCAGGCCTTGGTACCAAGCTGCGGTTGAGGGCAAGGGACGCGTCTTTACAGCCGTATACCCATCTGCTTCAAAGAAGCAGCTGTTGATTACTTTGTCGCAACCGGTGTATGGCGACGACGGTGCCGTAATGGGTGTGTTTGCATTGGATGTGTATTTAAAGCGGCTGTCCCAGTTATTGCAAAGTATGTCGATCAGCCCGCGTGGAGCGGCTTTTTTGATAGATGACCAAGGCTATCTCGTGGCCAGCTCTGCAGGGGACGAGTTATTTACGCCGGTGCAAGACAAACTCAACCGAAATAAACCTGATCAAAGCAAAAACGCAGTGATTCGCGCGGCCTACGCTGAGGTATCAACCAGTATTGGTAAACCTGAAGAGTCCAGCGTGCAGCGGCTTAAATTTATTCGTCGTGTAGGTGACGACGATAACAAACTGATAGTGACTTTGCAACCTTTTGGCGGCACGTTTGGTCTGCGCTGGAGCTTGGTAGTGGCAGCACCCGAGAGCGACTTTGCAGCCGAGTCGCAAAACGCGCTGAAAAAAACTGTCAGCGTCATGCTGCTGGCCATAGCTTTAAGTGCTGTACTGGCCACTTGGTTGGCTTACCGAATCACGCGACGTTTTCGCAGCTTGGCGCTGGCAGCAGAGCAGCTTGGTCGTGGTGAAGTGCCGATGCTGCAAAGTAACGCACACCTTAAAGAAGTACAACAGCTATCGACTGTGATGCACCATAGCGCCCACGAGTTGGTGCGCAACAGGGCCGCTATTGAGGCGCAAACTATTGAGTTGAAAGATGCTAACGAACACCTGGAGGCGCGTGTCATGCAGCGCACGACTGAGCTGGCCGCCTCGCGGGAAGACGCATTGGCAGCGGCGCGCGCCAAAGCGTCTTTTCTGGCCACGATGAGCCACGAAATCCGTACACCTTTGAATGGCGTAGTGGGTATGACTACGCTGCTGGCCTACACGCCACTGAGCTCGGAGCAGCGTGATTACTTGCATACCATGCGCGTATCAAGTGATCAGTTGCTGGGTGTGATCAACGACATCCTGGACTTTTCTAAAATAGAGTCTGGAAAACTCGACTTAGAAAATGAACCACTTAATTTGCAAGCCACCATTGAAGAGGCTTGTGACATAGCCGCACCACGCGCGCGTGAGAAAGGCCTGGAGCTCTTAGCCGACATGGGAGATGATGTGCCCCTGTGGGTGAGCGGCGATGTAACGCGCCTGCGGCAAGTGCTGCTTAACTTTATCAACAACGCCATTAAATTTACTGACAAAGGCCAAGTGCTGGTCAGTGCTGCAATGGTGCAAGATTTTGAGCATGACAAAAAAGTCGTGTTAGAGTTTCGTGTAAAAGACACGGGTATTGGTATTCCGCCCGATCGTCAATCGGCATTGTTCCAGTCATTCACACAGGTTGATGCGTCCACTACGCGCAAATATGGTGGTACGGGCTTAGGCTTGGCTATTTGCAAACGCTTGGCAGAGTTCATGGGTGGCAGTGTGGGCGTCGAGTCTGTTCTGGACGCGGGCTCAACATTTTGGTTTACCGCCCAGCTTGGCTATGCTGATTCACCCAACCCATCGCAGCCGTCTATGTTTGAGCTGGCTAGCTTGAACGGGCAGCAGGCCTTGGTAGTGGACGATACAGTGCTTAACCTGCGTATATTGGACAAACAGCTTAAGCGCTGGGGTATGCACGCCACCATGTTTGAACGCGCCGCGCCTGCGCTAGATTGGCTGCAAACTCATACCCCGGATATCATCATCATCGACATGCACATGCCTGATATGGATGGCCAAGTGTTCGCCCAAACTGTGCGCCTGCGGCATGCAGGTGCGCGTGTAGTGTTGCTTACTTCGGGTACGATGCCCACGGGCCAAGAGGCCAAAGTGTTTGACGCCCGCCTGCTCAAGCCTTACCGTCAGTCGCAGTTATTTGACGCATTGACTCGGTTGACCGCAATCAACTTGCCTGTGCAAGACCCCACACCCGAGCGCGTGATCGAAGTCAAACACCAGCGTATTTTGGTGGCCGACGATAACGCTGTGAACTTGAAGGTAGCACTGGCTATGCTGGCCAAGCTGGGCTATGAGGCCGCGACGGCTTTGAACGGGCGCGAGGCCGCAAACTTAGTAGCGCAGTCCCTGCTACAGCTACCAGACAGCAAACCATTTGCTGCTGTGCTGATGGACGCTAACATGCCCGTGATGGATGGTTTTAGCGCTGCACGCTTGATTTTGTCTACCCACGGACCAGCGGCGCCGCCCATCGTAGCGCTGACAGCGTCGGTGCTGCAAGAAGACCGCCTGCGTTGTTTGGACGCTGGCATGGTTGGCTTTTTGCCCAAGCCACTGCGCATCGATGAACTGTCTGAAGCTTTGGCACGCTATGCTGTGGTGCCTAAAGTCAGTGCCAAAATTATCGCTACCGAACTACGCGCTCCATCAACTGTGCAGCTAGACCAGCAAAGTGCATCGACAGGCTCGCCCACGGTGTTGATAGATTGGAGCCGCCTAGAGCAGTTTAAAGAATTCGACGACGATGACCGCACCATGACGCGCGAAGTGATGGCCCTGTTTATTACCGATGCGCCCGACCGTGCAGAGCATGTTTTGCTGGCGTACAAGGCCATGGACAGTGCCGATCTATCGCGTGCGGCACACGCGCTCAAAGGTGCCGCGTCTAACGTAGGGGCTACGGCGCTGACGGACGTGTGTTTTAACCTAGAGCAGTCTTGCCAGCAGGGTGCTTGGCCGCATGATGCAGAAGCTCAGATAGCGTTAATGGCTGAGCTGACCTACAAAACCGTACAAGCGCTTAAGGATTGGCAGCTGTAGTGCCACGCACCGTGCTCAATTTGCTCAGTTTGTTGTAGTACGGCGTAAAGTCAGGCGTAGTTAATTGCAGCAATGCCTCAAAGCTGTCAATCACAAAATACTGCTGCTGGTAGGTGTCAATCTTGTAGGTGGATGCCATGCACTGCAGTAAATTCGCCTCGGTCTGCAGTGCCGTGCGTTGTGGTTGCGTAGAGCGAATGCTGTGCTGCAGCTCGCCGCCACTGCTCAAAATACCCGCACCATACGCGCGCAAGTCATCCCCCTCGCGTAGCAAACCAAACTCAATCGTGTACCAATACAAGCGCGATAGCATTTCCACCGCACCCTTGATTTGCGCAGGGCCGTGCTCTAGCTGGTGCGCCTTTAATGCGCCCAGTCCGTAGGCTTGAATATGGTCAGCATAGCTTGCATCGAACAACAACGGCACATGGCCAAACAGGTCGTGAAACAAATCTGGCTCGACGATGTAGTCCAACTCTTGGGGCGTGCGTAGCCAAGTGGTCACTGGAAATCTGCGCTGCGACAAGAGAGTAAAAAATGGTACTTCAGGAATCAGTCCCGGCACGCCTACCAGTTGCCAGCCCGTCGCAGGCATCAGCTGCGCATTGATGTCTTCAAAGCGCGGAATGGTGTCGCTGGCACCCAGGTGAGGCAGCGTGTCGATAAACGTTTGCGCTGCCAGCCCGGGCAGCAGCGCCGACTGGCGTGCGTACAACTGCGCATACGTGGCGTGGTCTTGCGCGGTGTAGGCTGCAAAGGGTTGGTCGCAGGTGTAGTCAGCGCGCGCTTGGCTGTAGTTGCCGCGCGGTGGGCGGTCAGACTGGCCGTAGATCACCGGTTGCATGCCGTTGGCGCATGGAGTTCTTGCCGCTGCACCGACTGCCCCGTCTTGTTTTGCAAGTGCGTTGGTCATACTTTGGCCAACACACCACGTCGCATTTGATCGAGTTCAATACTTTCAAACAGCGCTTTAAAGTTACCTTCGCCAAAACCTTCATTGCCTTTGCGTTGGATAAACTCAAAGAGGATGGGGCCGAGTTGATTTTCGCTGAAGATTTGCAGCAGTAGTTCGCCCTTGGTGCCGTCCATCAAGATGTTGCGGCTTTGTAATGCGGCTACATCTTCACCGTGGCCGGGAATGCGTTGGTCTAGCAGCTCGTAATAGGTCTCACCAGTGTTCAGCAGTTTCATGCCGCTCATTTGCAGTGCGTCTACGCTGTCGATTAAGTTGGTTGATGCCAGCGCAATGTGCTGAATGCCCTCGCCGTGGTAGCGGTCTAGGTATTCTTGAATTTGCCCAGCCTTTTCGTTGCCTTCTTCATTAATCGGGATGCGGATGTGCCCGCACGGGCTGGTCATGGCTTTGCTTTTCACGCCAGTGGCTTGGCCTTCAAAATCAAAATAGCGCACTTCTTTAAAGTTAAACAAGCGCTCATAAAAACCCGCCCACTCTTGCATGCGGCCACGGTGCACGTTATGCGTTAAATGGTCAATGTAGGTCAGGCCGTGGCCCACGGGGCTGAGGTCGGCAGCGGTGATGCCGGGCAACGGTGCAAAGTCCACATCAAAAAAGCTGATGTTGCCAAGGTCTCCGTTTTTCGCACCATTTTTACCGCGCCATTTGTCCACCAGGTAAATCACGCTGTCGCCAATGCCTTTGATGGCCGGAATGTTCAACTCACCCGGCCCGGCTTGGTCGGCATAGCCCCAGGCACCCAGACTTTTGGCGCGCTCGTACGCGGCCTTGGCATCTTGCACACGAAACGCTATCGCGCAAATGCTGGGCCCATGCGCGCGTGCAAAGCGCTGCGCAAAGCTGTCGGGTTCGGCGTTAACAATAAAGTTGATGCCGCCTTGGCGGTACAGGGTGACGTTTTTATGGCGGTGCTTGGCAATCGGTTTAAAACCCATGCGCTCAAACAGCGCGCCCATAGCGGCTGGGTCGGGCGCGGCGTATTCGATAAATTCAAAACCTGCGGTGCCCATGGGGTTGTCCCATGCGGTATTTTTGACATTTGCCATTGGGTGAGTTCCTTGAGAATGACTAAGACTGCGCCGTGTGCTAGCTCAGGTGCAAACTGCGCCTTACCAGCCATGTAAGCAGTGTAGTACCGCAATACATCAATATTTCAGCGTTCTAAAACGCTAAATTGACGATTAACGCAGTAATATTGCAAATTATGGAGAACCAAGCACTTGACAAGCTAGATGCTAATATTTTGCGCATTTTGCAGGCGGATGGCCGCAGAACCTACGACCTGATTGCCACCGAAGTGGGTCTGTCTGCCAGCGCCGTGCTGCGCCGCGTCAAACGGCTGGAAGACACTGGCATCATCGACCGCTACGTAGCCTTGGTCAAGCCCGACAAAGTGGGCCTTGGCCTGACGGCATACATCAACGTGCGCCTAGAAAAGCACTCCGAAAGCCACAAACGCAACCCGATGGATTTATTCAGCGCCAGCGTGCAAACTTGGCCCGAAGTGGTCGAATGCGCCGCGCTGACCGGGGAGATGGACTACCTGTTGCGCCTAGTAGTACGCGACATGAGTGCATACTCACGTTTTATCATGGACGTGCTGCTAAAGCACCCCAGCGTGCAAGATTGCAAAACCAGTTTCGTGCTAACTGAAGTCAAAAGCACCACGGCGGTGCCGGTTTGACCTAATTCAGTAGCAAAAAGACACATATTTCACTATTAAATTAATAGCTGCTTGAGCAGGATTTACTTGGGTTAGAGGGCTATTTCTGCCTAAATTAGTAACTACTCAGGTCACATCAATGCAGCTAGGCCAAGACTGGCTGCATCGGGCGGCCCTCAAATACACTGATCAAGCAATCAAACAAGCACTGCTTT
>JAYSWJ010000115.1:0-4580 GCA_043718065.1 Polaromonas sp. | reverse complement strand
CCAGCCGCGCGCCATCGTCAACTTTGCCGCCGAAAGCCATGTAGACCGCTCTATCCACGGCCCCGAGGACTTTATCCAAACCAACATCGTGGGCACCTTTAAGCTGCTAGAGGCTGTGCGTGCCTACTGGGGTGGGCTAAGTGGGCCTGCTAAAAAAGACTTTCGCTTCTTGCATGTGTCTACCGACGAGGTGTACGGGTCCCTCGCCCCCACCGCCCCCGCCTTTACCGAGCAGCACACCTACCAGCCCAATAGCCCGTACAGCGCCAGCAAAGCCGCCAGCGACCACCTGGTACGCGCCTACCACCATACCTACGGCCTGCCGGTGCTGACCACCAACTGCAGCAATAACTATGGGCCTTACCACTTTCCTGAAAAGCTGATCCCGCTGATGATTGTTAACGCATTGGCGGGCAAACCCCTGCCCATCTACGGCGACGGCATGCAAATACGCGACTGGCTGTATGTAAGCGACCACTGCAGCGCCATTCGCCGCGTACTAGAGGCTGGCCAGCTGGGTGAGACCTACAACATTGGCGGCTGGAACGAAAAGCCCAATATCACCATAGTGCACACCCTGTGCGCCCTACTAGACGAGCTGCGGCCTAAAGCCGATGGCAGCAGCTACACCACCCAAATAACCACCGTGACCGACCGCCCGGGCCATGACAGGCGCTACGCGATTGACGCCAGCAAAATCCATAAAGAACTGGGCTGGAAGCCTGCGGAGACGTTTGACACGGGTATTCGCAAGACGGTGCAATGGTATTTAGACCATGCTGACTGGGTAGCGCAGGTGCAAAGTGGGGCGTACCGGGACTGGGTACAGACCCAATATGCAGAAACTGCTGAGGTCGCAGAGACTAACGGAGCCACACAATGAAGCCACCATTAAAAATACTGCTACTAGGCAAAGGCGGCCAAGTAGGCTGGGAGCTGCAGCGCAGCCTAGCCCCACTGGGCGAGCTGGTAGCCCTAGACTTTGACAGCACCACCCATTGCGGCGACTTTACCAACCTAGCGGGCTTGGCCCAAACAGTGCGCGATGTGCGCCCTAGCGTGATAGTAAACGCCGCAGCCCACACCGCTGTAGACAAAGCCGAGAGCGAGCCTGCGCTGGCCCGCACTATCAACGCACTGGCCCCTAGCGTGCTGGCACAAGAAGCGGCCCAGCTAGGCGCACTGCTGGTGCACTACAGCACCGACTATGTTTTTGACGGCAGCGGTACCCGCCCGTGGACTGAGGTAGACACCCCCGCCCCGCTAAGCGTGTACGGCCAAACCAAGCTAGAAGGCGAGCAGCTGATACAAGCCGCCTGCCCTGGCCACCTGATCTTTCGCACCAGCTGGGTATATGCCGCACGCGGCGGCAACTTTGCCAAAACCATGCTGCGCCTGGCCCAAGAGCGTGAGCGCCTAACCGTGATAGACGACCAAATAGGCGCACCTACCGGGGCCGACCTGCTAGCCGACATAACAGCCCACGCCATACGCAGCACACTACAGCACCCCGCGCACGCAGGTCTGTACCATCTAGTAGCCAGCGGTCAAACTAGCTGGTTTGAGTATGCAAAATACGTGCTAACCCAAGCAAATACTGCTCAACCAGCTATTAAATTAATAGTAAAAGAAGTGGCCCCTGTACCTACCAGTGCCTTCCCCACACCGGCTAAGCGGCCCCACAATTCGCGGCTAGACACCAGCAAGCTAGAAACCACTTTTGGCCTAAAGCTACCCCACTGGCAGCAAGGCGTGGCACGCATGCTGGCTGAGACACTGTAACTTTTTAGACAAAACCCATGACACAACGTAAAGGCATCATCTTGGCGGGCGGGTCTGGCACCCGGCTGCACCCCGCTACCCTGGCTATGAGCAAGCAGCTACTGCCCGTGTACGACAAACCCATGGTGTACTACCCGCTTAGCACGCTAATGCTAGCGGGCATACGCGACGTATTGATCATTAGCACGCCACAAGACACACCTAGGTTTGAACAGCTGCTGGGCAACGGCAGCCAGTGGGGCATGAACCTGCAGTACACCGTGCAGCCCAGCCCCGATGGCCTAGCACAGGCCTTTATCTTGGGCGACAACTTTTTAGGCAACGCCCCTAGCGCCTTGGTGCTGGGTGACAACATATTTCACGGGCACGACTTTACCCACCTGCTAGCTGGCGCTAACGCGCAAACCCACGGTGCCACCGTGTTTGCCTACCATGTGCGCGACCCCGAGCGCTATGGCGTAGTAGCCTTTGACGCGCAAGGCAAAGCCAACAGCCTAGAAGAAAAGCCCACGCACCCCAAAAGCAGCTACGCCGTAACAGGCCTGTACTTTTATGACAACCAAGTAGTAGACATTGCCAAAACCATAAAGCCCAGCGCCCGTGGCGAGCTAGAAATAACCACCGTCAACCAAGCCTACCTAGACCAAGGAAGCCTGAACGTGCAAATAATGCAGCGCGGCTACGCCTGGCTAGACACTGGCACGCATGAGAGCCTGCTAGAAGCCAGCGCCTTTATAGCCACCCTAGAGCACCGCCAAGGCCTAAAAGTAGCCTGCCCTGAAGAAATAGCCTGGCGCCAAAACTGGATAAGCGCAGAACAACTGCAAAAACTAGCCCAACCACTGGCCAAAAACGGCTACGGCCAGTATTTGCAACGCATACTAAAAGAGCAAGTTTTATGAAATTTACCCCGCTAGCCATACCTGATGTGATGGTATGTGAACCCCAAGTGTTTGGCGACGACAGAGGCTTCTTTTTTGAAAGCTTTAACCACCGCCAGTTTGAAGACGCTGTGGGCAAAAGCGTGCAGTTTGTGCAAGACAACCATTCACGATCTGCCAAAAACGTGCTGCGCGGCTTGCACTACCAAATAGCCCAACCCCAAGGCAAGCTGGTACGCGTGGTGCAAGGCGAAGTGTTTGACGTAGCGGTAGATATACGCAAAAATTCCCCCACGTTTGGCAAATGGGTGGGTGAAGTGCTGTCAGCAGAAAACAAAAAACAACTTTGGGTACCCGAAGGCTTTGCCCATGGGTTCGTTACTTTGTCAGATAGCGCAGAGTTTTTATACAAAACCACCAAATACTACGCACCCGCCTACGAGAGATGCATTAAATGGGACGACGCCACTATTGGCATTACCTGGAATATCAGCGCAGAGCCCTTGGTATCGGCCAAAGACCACGTAGGTAAAGCGCTACACCAAGCAGAGCTGTTTAATTAAGCGCACACGGTTAACGAGAATACGCATGAAAACGAACAAACCCAGTTTAAGAGACTTGTTTGCCGCGCACAGTGGCAAAGTCTCCGATAAATGGGATATTTATATTTCAGAATACGACAGGCTCTTTCAACCCTACCGTGACCAGCCCGTGCGGCTGCTAGAGATAGGCATTCAAAACGGCGGATCTCTAGAGGTATGGAGCAAGTACTTTGCAAAAGCAAAAAAAATAGTCGGGTCAGACATAGACCTAGCATGTGAACAGCTAACATTTGACGACCCCAAAATTGCGGTGGTGGTAGCCGATGCCAATACCGACGATGCTGAGAAGCGCATATTGGCCGAGTCAAATGCTTTTGACCTAATTATTGACGATGGGTCACACCGGTCAGGCGACATTGTGCGGTCGTTTGCGCGCTACTTTAAGCACCTTGCCGACGGCGGTTTGTATATTGCAGAAGACTTGCATTGCAGCTACTGGCAAGATTTTGAGGGTGGTATTTTTCAACCCTACTCGTCTATCGCATTTTTTAAACGGCTGGCAGATACAGTTAACTACGAACATTGGGGTGTAGATAAAACTCGCATTGAACTATTAGATACCTTTAGTCGTGAATACCATGTATCAATGGACGAGACGACACTAGCCAACGTGCATTCAGTTGAATTCATCAATTCAATGTGTGTAATTAAGAAAGCTTCGCCAATATACAACGTGCTTGGTCAACGCTTTATAGCGGGTACGCAGGCAGTGGTAGATACCGCGCCATTGCCATTGCACGGCACGCTAAGTGCGCAACGTGACCAAACTGCAAACGCTTGGTCTAGCGGAAAGAAGTTTCCTGAAGATGAAGTACAGTCAAAAAAACAAGAAGTAGAAGCGCTTACACAAACAATCGGCAATCTAAATCGCGAGCTAGTAAATACTAATGCCGCAGTCAGCGCAGTACAGCAAAGCAAAGATGAAGTTATTAGCTCTAGTGCTAACCGAGTCGATAAATTAATAACCCAAATAGCTGAGCGAGAGCGTGTTTTTGTAATAGAACTGTCTAAATTGCAGCAGTCTCACGATACTGCAATCGAAAATTTGGTGGAACAATACCAGCTACGAGAAAAAATTTATATACAAGACCTAAGCAAAACTCGTAGTGAAAAAGAAGCCCAACTGCTTCTGCAAGCAAAGCGTGAAAAAGAATTTTTAGAAAAAATAGAAGACTTGCAAAAGTTGCATGAAAACTTGATGCAAGCGCAAGCCCACCAGCATACAGAACAAAATAATCTAACCAGCAAAAACTTAGAAGAAGCACGCCGATTACTTAACGAAAATACTAATCAAGCGGTAACTCGTGAAATAGCG
>JAYSWJ010000114.1:0-11620 GCA_043718065.1 Polaromonas sp. | reverse complement strand
CCTAACTTGGTGGCCGAGACCGTGCGCCAAGTGCTAGCGCACTCAGAGACCAAACTGTGTTTTGTCGGCAAGCTGGACGATTGGAAGTCGATGCAGCCCGGTATTCCTGAGGGCATGCCTTGTATCAGCACGCCGCTATGCGATGCTAAAAACTTCTCAGCATGGGACGACATTATTAAAAAGTCCCAGCCGATGCAAGCTAGCCCCACCTTTGCGGGCGACGCCATGGCTACCATCATCTACACCTCGGGCACCACGGGCATGCCCAAGGGTGCAGTACACGGCTTTGAATCATTTGCCTATACGGCAGCGGCTTTGGTGGACAACATCAAAACCAATGTGTCAGACCGCATGCTGTCCTACCTGCCGCTGGCCCACGTAGCAGAGCGTTGCTTGGTAGAAGCCCAATGTTTGTACCACGGCATGCGTATTTATTTTGCTGAAAGCTTGGATACTTTTGTGTTTGACTTGCAGCGCGCACAGCCCACCATTTTCTTCTCAGTGCCGCGTCTGTGGGTGAAGTTTCAGCAGGGCGTATTTGCCAAAATGCCTGCTAAAAAGCTGGACCGCTTGATGTCCATCCCCATTTTGGGTGGCATTGTGAAAAAGAAAATTTTAAAGCAGCTGGGCATGGACTCTATGCGCGTAGCAGGCACGGGCGCTGCGCCACTGCCACCTGAGGTGATGGTGTGGTACCGCAAGCTGGGCCTAGAGCTGCTAGAAGGCTACGGCATGACCGAGCAGTTTGCGTTTGCCACGGCGTCTGCCCCTGGCACGTCACGCATCGGCTATGTGGGCAGCGCCACTACCTGCTGCGAGGTGAAATTGTCAGACGCAGGCGAAGTGCTTACACGCGGGCCCGCGCACATGCAGGGCTATTTCAAAGAGCCCGAAAAAACTGCAGAAACCATGACCACCGATGGCTGGTTGAAAACGGGCGACTTGGGTGTGATGGACGAGCAAGGCCGCTTGAAAATTGTAGGCCGTGCTAAAGAGCAGTTTAAAACCAGCAAAGGCAAGTACGTATCGCCTGCGCCGATTGAAACCAAACTGAGCGCGTTTACCAAAATTGAGGCCTGCTTAGTGTCTGGCGTAGCCTTCCCCCAGCCGTTTGCACTGGCCATGCTGCCCGCTGGGCAGTGGGACGCGTTGAAAGCGGCAAGCCCACGCAAGGAATTTACCAGCGAGCTGGAAGAGCACCTCAATGTGGTTAACGACACCCTGGACCCGCACGAGCGCCTAGATTTTGTCGTGGTCGTGCCTGAGCAGTGGACCGTAGAGTCTGGCTTTGTCACACCTACGCTAAAGATCAAGCGCAATGTGGTGGAAAAGCACTATGGCGACCATTTTGAAAACTGGGCCAAGGCGCGCAGCAAAGTGGTGTGGCATAGCGCATAAAGCGCAGTACTCGGGGTTGGTTACTCGGGTCGCGTGTGCGTCGCTGTGTTTGGTCTCTTTTGCCTTGCTGGGGAGTTGGTCGCACGGTTAGCGTGCGCACCGGGCAGCTGGACTCGAGCCGGGCATCTCGCTGCAAAAATACTCCGAAAACACGCGCGAATGTTGACGGTTGCGAGGCTAGCTTTTGCACCGCGCGCCTTTCTGCGTATTTTTCATCGAGACGGACCCGACTCGTCACACTGTTCTTTGCTTGGGTTGAACAGCTCGTGCGCCGGTGAAAATTATTTGGTACTAGCCTTGTTGCCATCGCAGGCTTTCCGGTGACTACCGCTCGCGCGCAACCATCGTCGCAAGTGAGATAGCGTATGCCGACCTCCCGATTTTGGGTCACCCCAGTAGGTGGGCGGTTGGCATACGCTATCTCACCACCAAGAGACTAAGCCAATGCAACACGATGACCAATAATGCCAGCCAAGTGGTGACGCTGCGCGATTTGCCTTGTCGCCGCAGCTCACGATGCTAGAAAAATAAATCTTAAAAACACCAGAGAATTACCCAATCTCTAAAAACACCCACACAAACCCTAAGGCAGCATCAGTGCCCCGCCAGCACCACCTGCAACCGCGCCAGCACCTCGGGCGCCATGTCGGCTGGTTGGGTGATTAGCGATGCTTGCAGTGCAGTGTGCGCAGCAGATACAGGCTTCTCTGCCCCCAATATGCGCACCGCAGCCGCGGCAATCAGTTGCGCATTGCCAGCATTTTTCATCAGATTGGCAATCGCCGTGTCTGCCGTCACATGCGCCTCGCGCGGATGCCAGCAGTCAAAATCTGTCACCATGGCCAAGCTGGCGTAGGCCATTTGCGCTTCTTTGGCCAGCTTGGCCTCGGGCATATTGGTCATACCGATAATTTTTGCGCCCATGCTGCGGTACCAGTACGACTCGGCCTGGGTTGAAAACTGCGGGCCTTCGATGCACACGTAGGTGCCGCCGCGGTGCAGGGCAAAGTCTGCCGCTGTGGCTGTAGAGCCTTGTGTTTGACTTTGCATTTGGCCTACCGCGCGGGCCAATACGTCGGCCAGCAGCGGGCAAATAGGCTCTGCCAAGGACGTATGGGCTACAGCGCCCGCGCCAAAAAAGGTGCTTTCGCGCCGCTTGGTCAGGTCAATAAACTGGTCGGGCAGCACCATGTCCAGTGGTTTCATCTCTTCGCTTAAGGAACCAACGGCAGACAATGAAATCACATATTTCACTCCAAACTTTTTAAGGGCATAAATATTGGCGCGGTAAGGCACCTCAGACGGAATTAACCGGTGGCCTTTGCCGTGGCGTGCAATAAAAGCCACGCCTACTCCGTCAATCTCACCGGTTACCACTACATCCGAAGGTTTACCAAAAGGCGTTTCAATATGGTGTTCGGTGGCGTTGTGCAGCGCCTGCATGTTGTACAGGCCGCTACCGCCGATGATGCCTACAGAAGTTTTTTGCATATTTTTCTCATTTAACTTATGAAAATTTTAATCGACGCAGCGTGTACTCTGGCCAGCTTGGGCAATATCCACAAACCACTGTAATAATACGTTCAGCTGTAGCGACTAAATACATATAGAAATAATGAGCGTCGCCCTGCACCACTTGTAAAAGGAACCCTATGCACGCTACCTTGCCGCTGCTGCGAGCCACCAATTTCCCTGCGCTAACTCGTAAGCACCTCAGCACGCTGCAGGTTAACTTAGGCTACCGCTGCAACCAGTCGTGCGTGCATTGCCACGTTGACGCAGGGCCGCACCGCACCGAGATGATGGGCGATGATCTGATCGACATGATCAGCCAAGTGCTGAAAACCCGCAGCATAGAAACGCTAGATTTGACTGGCGGCGCGCCCGAGCTGCACGATGGTTTTAAACGTATCGTTACACAAGCGCGTGCGCAGGGCGTGCGGGTGATTGACCGTTGCAATCTGACTATTTTGTTTGAACCTGGGCAAGAAGATTTGGCAGAATTTTTGGCTGAGCAAAAAGTAGAAGTTGTGGCCTCTATGCCCTGCTACTCGCTAGAAAATGTAGACAAGCAACGCGGAAAAGGCGTGTTTGATCTGAGCATCGCAGGCCTGCAAAAACTCAACGCATTGGGCTATGGCAAGCCCGGCACAGGGTTGGTACTGAATTTAGTTTACAACCCGCAAGGCCCTTCGTTGCCGCCTAACCAAAGCGCCTTGCAAGCCGACTACAAACGCGAGTTGTTTGAACATTTCGGTATCGTATTTAACGAGCTTTTTGCCTTGACCAATATGCCGATCAAACGCTTTGGTTCGATGCTGATTTCTAAAAAGACTTTCGCGCCTTACATGCAACTACTGCGCGATAACTATCTGCAAGAAAACCTAGAGCATGTCATGTGCCGCCGCACCGTTAGCGTTGATTGGCAAGGCTACCTGTATGACTGCGACTTTAACCAGCAGCTTGAGCTGGCGATTCCCACTGAAATTAATTCAGATGCAGCTACCGTGAACCGCCCTCACCTGCGCGACTTGCTCACTACCGACTTACATGGAAAATCCATTCGCGTAGCAGACCATTGCTATGGTTGCGCTGCGGGGCAGGGCAGTAGCTGCGCGGGTGCGTTGCCGGCTTAAAGCGAGGTTGGGGATTAAGGTGCGTGCCATGCAGACCATCTCTATCGTGGTACCCGTATTCAATGAGGAGCTGTGCCTGCCTGACTTAATTGCCCGCATGCAAGTGTTACTTGCCCGCGTGCAAGCGCCGGTCAGCCCCAACGTAGACATTATTTTTGTAGATGGCGGCAGCACAGATGCCACGCAAGCACTCGTAAAAGCTGCCGGCTTGCGCGTCATTACATCACCCAAAGGCAGAGCGTGGCAAATGAATGCAGGCGCGGCGCAAACCCAAGGCGATATCTTGCTGTTTTTGCATGCAGACACGCAATTGCCTGCAGACGCCATGGACAGCATTGCATCGCATTTAACCAGCCCCATTATCTGGGGCCGTTTTGATGTGCGCATCGCAGGTAGCTCGCGCATGCTGCCCGTTGTAGCGCGCATGATGAACTGGCGTTCACGCTGCAGCGGCATAGCTACGGGCGACCAAGCCATGTTTATGACACGCAGCGCGTTTAACGCCATAGGCGGCTTTCCAGAACAAGCGCTGATGGAAGACATTGAGGCGTCCATTCGACTCAAAAAATTGTCCCGCCCAGCCTGCATCGCCTCGCCCGTTATTACCTCGGGCAGGCGTTGGGACACACGGGGCGTGTGGCCTACTATTTTTTTAATGTGGCGGTTGCGCTGGGCCTACTGGCGCGGTCAAAATGTTAACCAATTGGCACGGCTATATTCATGAGGTTAGTGCGTATCGTCGTCATAGCCAAAGCGCCCGTAGCAGGCCTGGCTAAAACGCGGCTGATACCCGCTTTAGGTGCGCAAGGCGCAGCGCTGTTAGCACAGCGCATGTTGCAGCACACACTGGCAACGGCATTAGCGTCTAAGCTAGGCATGGTAGAGCTGTGCGCCACGCCCGATAGGGCTGACCCAGCTTGGTTGCCATTTGATTTACCCAAAAATATTATCTGGAGCGCACAAGGCGAAGGTGATTTGGGTGCACGTATGGCGCGCGCAGCAGTGCGCACTATCCAAAGTAACGAATCCGTAATTTTGATCGGCACCGATTGCCCGGCTATCAGCACAGGCACTTTGCACAACGCAGCGCGTGCATTGCAAGACCATGATGCATCCATCGTTCCTACTTTCGATGGCGGTTATTCGCTGCTGGGGTTAAAGCATTTTCATCCGAGCTTGTTTGACAATATGACCTGGAGCACCAGCACCGTAGCCCATGGAACGCTAGCCAGAATGGCGCAAATAGGTTGGCAAGCCAAAGTGCTTCCCATGCTGCATGATATTGACGAACCCGCTGATATAAGATGGCTTCCACCTGATTGGGGCTACAACGCAGTTGCAGCCCCAACCTAGAGGCTTAATGTAATAAATCAGCCTTGAAATCGACTTCTCATCAGCCTTTTTTTTAAAAGACCTATCCCATGCACGACATTGTTCAAGATTACTATGGCCGCCAACTGCAAAGCACCAGCGACCTGAAAACCAGCGCTTGCTGCGACATTAGCGCTATACCCGAATGGCTCAAACCTTTGCTCAGCCGTATTCACCCCGATGTGCTGTCGCGCTACTACGGCTGCGGCTTGATTTGCCCGCCCTTGCTGCAAGGCTGCCGTGTGCTCGATCTAGGTTGCGGATCGGGGCGCGATGTGTATGCACTGGCCCAACTGGTTGGGCCTACCGGGTCAGTGGTGGGTGTCGATATGACTGACGAACAACTGGCCATTGCCGAGAAATACCGCAGCCACCATGCAGATGTATTTGGCTACGACAACGTCAAGTTTTTGCAGGGTTACATTGAGCGTTTGGAAGATTTAAATTTAGAACCTGCCAGCTTTGATGTGATCGTGTCTAACTGTGTGGTCAACCTGTCGCCCGACAAAGACGCGGTGATGCGCGGCGTGCACCGCTTGCTTAAACCCGGCGGTGAGTTTTTCTTCTCTGACGTGTACGCCGACCGCCGGGTACCGGCTGCTGTGCGTAACGACCCTGTGCTGTACGGCGAATGCCTGGGCGGCGCGCTGTACTGGAACGATTTTTTACGTCTATCGCACCAACACGGCTTTGCCGACCCGCGCCTGACCGCCGACCGGCCGCTAGACATTACCGACCCCGCACTGGCTGCACGCGCTGGTAACCTGCGCTTTTACTCTGCCACGTACCGTCTTTTCAAAATAGCCGAGCTAGAAACTGCGTGCGAAGACTACGGCCAAGCCGTCATCTACAAAGGCACCATACCCGAGCACCCTGACAAGTTTGGTCTAGATAAACACCACGACATTGAAACTGGGCGTGTTTTCCCAGTGTGCGGCAACACTTGGCGCATGCTGCAAGACACACGCTTTGCACCACACTTTGAGTTTATTGGCGACTTCAACCGACACTACGGCATCTTTGAAGGTTGTGGCACCGCTATTCCTTACGAAACCAGCGCTGCAGGCGCGGCAGCGGCTTGCTGCTAAGGCCCGCACATGGAATGGGCTTTAATTGCGACCGCATTATTCTTAGCGTTTAACAACGGCGCTAACGATAACTTTAAGGGCTTTGCCACGGTTTGGGGGTCAGACACGCTCAACTACAGGCAAGCACTCATCTTGGCAACCTTGGCCACGCTGGCGGGCAGCTTGGCATCGTGGCTGTTGGCTGACACCATGGTGCAGCAGTTCTCGGGCAAAGGCTTAGTGCCCAACGCAGTGGCCAGTGCGCCTGCGTTTATTTTCAGCGTGGCCTGCGCTGCCGCTCTCACCGTATTTTTAGCTACGCGACTAGGGTTACCCATATCTACTACCCACGCCTTGATTGGCGGTTTGGTGGGTGCGGGCTTGGGCCAAGCAGGAGGACATGTAGACTTTCATAAACTAGGCCAAGCTTTTTTTATACCATTGTTGCTGAGCCCTGTGCTTGCGGCAGGTTTGGGTGTCATTTTGTACAAAATGGTGAGCGCACGCAGGGCGCAAAACGATTGCATCTGTGTCATTGAAGGCACACCATTGGGCCCACTTGCCACACCCGCAGGCAATGCAGCCTTAAGCACGCGCATGCCGCAAATCCTAGCCAGCAGCAACGCCAACTGCGACACATTGGCAACGCAAGCACGCTTTTCCATTAGTAATTTTTTAAAGCGCATTCACATTGCGTCTGCAGCGACTATTTGCTTTGCACGCGCGCTTAACGACACGCCCAAGCTGGCAGCCTTGCTCATGGCTGCACAATTTACCCATGCAGAACTGCCTATCGCCTTGGTCGGCATGTTCATGGCTATCGGCGGCTTGGTATTTGCCAAGCGGGTAGCCTACACCATGAGCCAAAAGGTTAACCGTATGGACGATGCACAAGGCTTGACAGCCAACCTCATCACCGCTGGATTGGTATTGATGGCCAGCAAGTTTGGTTTGCCCGTGTCTACCACGCATGTATCTGTAGGGGCTATCGCAGGCGTAGGCGCCAGCGCAGGCACGTTGAACTGGCATGCACTGCGTTCAATTTTATTGTCTTGGGTGGCCACATTACCTCTGGCGGTGGCAATCGCTTGGACAGTGTCTAAGCTGCTGTAGTACCACCATAATCTGGCATGTTTGACCGTTACACCACTGCATTAATCAGGCCCACAGTAGATGCCATTGCAGCACCACTGGCCAAGCTTGGTGTTAAAGCAGACGCCATCACATTGTGCGGATTTACTTTAGGCATTTTTGCTGCGTTTTTAATAGCTGGCCAAGCTTACTTATGGGGCGCTGCGCTTATATTAGCGTCAAGATTGTGCGATGCATTAGACGGTGCAGTAGCGCGGCACACCGCACCTACCGATGCAGGTGGCTTTCTGGACATTAGCTTAGATTTTTTGTTCTATGCCAGCGTTCCACTGGCTTTTGCTCTTGCCAACCCGTCTGCCAACGCATTACCTGCCGCTGTGCTGTTAGCGGCATTTATGGGTACAAGCTCTAGCTTCTTGGCGTTTGCGGCGCTAGCAGCTAAACGTGGCATTGAAAACATCAAATATCCCCATAAATCGTTTTACTTCTTGGGCGGTTTGACAGAAGCGACAGAAACTCTGCTGTTTTTCATGGCGACCTGTTTGTGGCCACAGCACTTTGGGTTTTTGGCCTACTTGTTTGCCGGGCTGTGCTGTGTCACTATCATCACTCGCATTTATACTGGCTGGCATAGTCTTCGCTAGCTGCAGCGGCGGCAGCGGCAGCGGCAGCGGCGTAAGGATTTAATCTAAAACGCGACCCATCACGTATATTCGTTTAAATAACTAACAATCACCCGAGGGCGCCATTGTGGATAAGAAGAAAATAATCATTTTGCTGGCAATCATTGCGGCAATCGCTGCATTTTTTATTTTAGATTTAGGCCGCTACCTTAGCCTTGACTACATTAAAGGTAGCCAGCAAAGATTTGCTGATCTGTATGCTGCAAACCCTGCTGCGGTGATTGCGGGCTTTTTTGCTATCTACGTGGCGGTCGCTGCGCTGTCGTTTCCAGGTGCAGCTATTTTGACACTGGGTGCAGGCGCTATATTTGGCCTTGTGGTGGGCACCATCATTGTGTCGTTTGCCTCCAGCATCGGGGCCACTATCGCTTTCCTGGTAGCACGTTTCATCTTGGGCGAATCAGTACAAAAGAAGTTTGGCCAGCGCATGGCCGAGATCAACAAAGGTGTCGAAAAAGAAGGTGCTTTTTATCTTTTTACGCTGCGGTTGGTGCCACTGGTGCCTTTCTTTGTGATTAACCTGCTGATGGGGTTAACCAAGATGAAAACGCTTACCTTTTACTGGGTCAGCCAAGTAGGTATGTTTTTGGGTACGGTGGTGTTCGTCAACGCAGGCACGCAGCTGGCCAAGATTGATTCACTCAAAGGCATTTTGTCGCCCGGTTTGATTGGTTCATTTGTACTACTGGGTATCTTTCCCATCATTGCCAAAAAAATCGTAGATGCCGTCAAACGGCGTAAAGTGTATGCCCGCTGGAACCACGTTAAGCCTAAAAGCTTTGACCGTAATTTAATCGTCATCGGTGCAGGTGCAGGTGGTTTAGTGACTGCTTTGATAGGCGCCGCTGTGAAGGCCAAAGTTACCCTGGTTGAGGCCCACAAAATGGGGGGCGACTGTTTAAATTTTGGCTGCGTACCTAGCAAGGCAATCATTAAATCAGCCAAGCTGGCCCACATGATGCGCCACGCAGAAAAATATGGCCTTAATGCCACATCACCCACCTTCAGCTTCAAAGCGGTGATGCAGCGCATACACGACATCATTGCCGAGATTGCACCCCACGACAGCGTGGAGCGCTTTACCGGCTTAGGTGTTGATGTGCTAGAAGGCTATGCCAAAATTGTCAATCCTTGGACGGTAGAAATTGCGCTGAACGACGGCACAAAGAAAACACTGACTACCCGTAGCATCGTGATTGCTGCTGGCGCGCAGCCTGTCGTGCCGCCACTTCCGGGCATAGAAAATTCTGGCTACGTGACCAGTGACACGTTATGGGATGCGTTTGCCAAACTGGACGAGCTGCCCAAGCGCCTAGTGGTGTTGGGTGGTGGCCCGATTGGCTGCGAGCTATCGCAAAGCTTTGCACGGCTAGGCTCGGTGGTATCGCAGATCGAGATGGGCCCGCGTCTGCTGATACGTGAAGATGAAGAGGTATCCGACTTCGCCGCCAAATCTCTCAGCGCCGACGGCGTGCAGGTGCTGACTAACCACAAAGCCTTACGTTTTGAAAATATGGGTGGCGTAAAAACATTGATCGTGGAACACGCAGGCGCAGAAAAACGCATTGAATTTGATGAGGTAATTTGCGCGGTAGGCCGCATTGCACGCCTCAAAGGCTACGGCTTAGAAGACTTGGGCATACCGACCAGCCGCACGGTAGACACCAACGAGTACCTAGAAACCTTGTACCCGAACATTTTTGCTGCTGGCGATGTTGCCGGGCCCTACCAGTTTACCCACACCGCTTCGCACCAGGCGTGGTACGCCGCGGTCAACGCGCTGTTCGGGCGGTTCCGCACGTTCCGCGCCGACTACTCGGTGATCCCGTGGACCACGTTCACCGATCCCGAAGTCGCCCATGTCGGCCATACCGTCGCAACCGCCACGGCGGCCGGGATCGCTTTCGAAATCGTCCGCTACGACCTCGGCCATCTCGATCGCGCTGTTGCCGAAGGAGCCAACCGGGGCTTCGTCAAGCTGCTGGTGAAGCCCGGCAAGGACACGATTCTCGGCGTGACCATCGTTGCGGCACAGGCGGGCGAACTGCTCGCCGAGTTCGTGCTGGCGATGAAGCATGGGCTTGGGCTGGGCAAGATCCTCGGGACGATCCACGCCTATCCGACCATGGCCGAAGCCAACAAGTACGCTGCGGGCGAGTGGAAGAAGACCAATCAGCCCGAGCGGTTGCTGAAGTGGGTCGAACGCTACCATCGCTGGCGCCGGAGATGAGCGCCGCGACGACGCGGATCGTCATTTTTGCCAAGGCTCCGGTCCCTGGCAAGGTCAAGACGCGGCTTGTTCCCGCGCTCGGTGAGGTGGGCGCGGCGCTGCTGGCACAGCGCATGCTGGCTGACACGGTCGACCGCGCGCTCGCAGCTGCGCCTGCGGACGTCGAGCTATGCGCCTCGCCGCATCCCGCGGACCCGCAATGGGCGGGGCATCTGCCGGTGGGGGTGCGGCTGGCGGACCAGGGGGAGGGCAATCTGGGCCAGCGACTGGCCGCAGCCGCCACGCGCGTCATCGACGGCGGCGAACGGGTTCTGCTGATCGGGACGGATTGCCCCGAACTCGACGGTTCGCGACTGCGTGGGGCCGCGGCGCAGCTGGACAGGCACGATGCGGTGATCTTCCCGGCGCGCGACGGCGGCTACGTCCTGCTCGGCCTTGCCCGCACCGACGCTTCGCTGTTCGCCGACATTGCCTGGAGCACCAGCACCGTTGCCGAAACCACGATCGCCCGGATCAGGGCGCTGGGCTGGTCGTTGCATATCGGCGATACCATGAGCGATATCGACGAGCCCGCCGATCTCGACCGAGCACGGGCCTTGCCATGAAAACCATTTTCAAACTCGCGGCCGCCCTGATGCTGATCGCGGCTGGAGACACCGTCTGGGTCGGCAAATTCGTCGGCAGCGGGGCGTTGCCCGCGCCGTGGCGGGTGGTGCAGATCGACAAGAAGATCAAGCCGACGACCTATCGGCTCGCAACGATCGCGGGGGTCACCGCGGTCGAAGCGCGCGCCAACGGCAGTATGGCGCTGTTGGCGCGACCCCTGACCGTGGATCTCGCGGCGACCCCGATCCTGTGCTGGCGCTGGCTGGTCGATGCGCCCGTCGCGCGCGGCGACCTGACGAAGAAGAGCGGCGACGACTATGCTGCCCGGCTCTATGTCGCGTTCGACATGCCCGACAAGGCGTTGGGCGCGGGGACGCGGCTCAAGCTTGGCATCGCGCGGAGGCTGTTCGGCGCGAACGTACCCGATGCCGCGGTCAATTACGTGTGGGACAATCGCAATCCGGTCGGTACGCGGCGCAAGAGTGCCTACACCGATCGCGCGGAGTTGATCGTGGCCGAAACCGGCACCGCGCGGGC
>JAYSWJ010000113.1:0-4643 GCA_043718065.1 Polaromonas sp. | reverse complement strand
GCGGTGCGCATCAACGCCGACCGCGCGGTACTGGAAATTTCTGGTGGTGTAGATTTAGACACGGTGCGCGCTTTGGCGCTAACAGGTGTAGACCGCATATCGGTAGGGGCCTTGACCAAAGACGTCAAAGCTGTTGACCTTTCGATGCGGATTGAACATTAAAGAAAGCTGTGTATGGTACAAGTGATTGACATTGAATACGACCAGCCCGTCGCTAACACGGCCGCCTGCAGCACCCAACATGCTTGGGTCAAAGTACCTGTAGAGCCTAGCCCTACGGAACGCGCGGCTTTAAAAGACAAAATCAAGCGCCTGCTCAAACAGCGCAACGCGGTGATGGTGTCGCACTACTATGTGCACCCCGATTTGCAAGACTTAGCCGAAGAAACTGGCGGCTTGGTAAGCGATTCGCTAGAGATGGCGCGTTTTGGCCGCGACCATGTAGCGCAAACCCTAGTGGTGTCGGGCGTGCGCTTTATGGGCGAGACGGCCAAAATCCTCTCGCCTGAAAAAACCGTGCTCATGCCAGATTTGGATGCCAATTGCTCGTTGGATCTTGGCTGCCCAACAGATGATTTTGCAGCGTTTTGCGATGCGCACCCCGACCGTACCGTGGTGGTGTATGCCAACACCAGTGCCGCTGTCAAGGCGCGTAGTGACTGGCTAGTGACATCAAGCTGCGCCCTAGACATCGTGCGGGCATTAAAAGACAAGGGCCACAAAATTCTGTGGGCACCCGACAAGCATTTGGGTGGCTACATTCAGCGCGAAACCGGCGCTGACATGCTGCTGTGGCAAGGTGCCTGCATAGTACACGACGAGTTCAAAGCCTTTGAACTAGAGGCCATGAAAAAAGACCATCCACGCGCCAAAGTATTAGTGCACCCCGAAAGCCCTGCTGCCGTGGTGGCGCTGGCCGATGCCGTAGGTTCTACTTCAGGCATATTGAAAGCCGCCAAAGATATGGACGCCAAAGAATTCATCGTAGCCACCGACAACGGCATGATGCACAAGCTGCGCACTTTAAACCCCGGCAAGTTGTTTATGGAAGCCCCCACATCAGGCAACAGCGCCACCTGCAAAAGCTGCGCCCACTGCCCCTGGATGGCCATGAACGGTTTGGCCGACGTAGCGCGGATACTGGAAACCGGTGCTAACGCTATCAACGTAGACGGCAGCATCATCGCGCGCGCCCGCGTACCGATTGACCGTATGTTGGCTTTTACAGCGGCGCTGAAGTCAGGCGCTGCGGTGTCTGGCCTGGTGCCACATATTGGCGCGGCTTGAGAGACTGACTGAATCGTATTTGGTTGAATTCATACTATTTCTATAATGTTTTAGCCGTTTTAGGCCGTAGACCCTGCTCAACCAGCTATTTAATTAATAGCATTTAAGAGCGGCGAATTGCATACGAGCAGCGCAGCATTTGCAACAGCACCTCCCCGGTGTGCAACACAAGAGCCAACTCTTTCGACCCAGAGTGCAACTACGAGAGCTACTAGGCCTGACACCGAGTATTGTTGCGCGGGTTGCGCTATTCCCACACCACTACGACACTTTGTGCGCATTATGACAAATGGAAACCATTTGTTAAATGCCCGGTAAATTTGCAAACAATAGTATGTAAACTCAATTTGAGGATAAAAATGCTCAAACTTATAAGTTCATAAGTATTAATGAACTATTACATTAATTTTCTGGAAGAATATAAATGAAAATTTTGCATCGCATGAACAAAAACTCATGGCTGGTTTTATTTGCAAGTAGTGTGCTTGTTACCTCAACACTGGTTGCTTGCGGCGGGGGCGGCGGCGGGGATAGCGGTGCGGTTAACAGTGAGCCAAACGGTGGCCCTACTGCTGGGCCGGTGATTGACAATGCGTTACCAACCTTTGAACCAGACTACGATTTAAACGGTTTTAAGCAGTGCGGCTCAGAGTTTGGCGCAGACATACAACTCACAGCTGATACGCATGTCGCGTACGGTTTAGCCGAAGGATATCGGCTTGTTTATCTGTTTAACCAGAAGAAGGGCACAGTCATCAAGCCATTGACTGACACCTTTGGTGCCGACCCAATGCCCGGTTCTGGCAAACGGGTTTACTGCAAACCGGTCACAAATAACAACAATGACGTAGCTGTATTTAGAGGTTCACTGGGTGCTGTCAAGCTGCATTTGGAAAGCATGATAGCCAAAGACGCTAAATCGATTCTTTCGTCAGAACAGCTCCAGATACGCGTCAATCGTCTCAAACAAACCATGTATGCAGTTGCTGAGAGTGAAGCAACCTTACTCCATGCTTTTAATGTAATTGCGATTTACGAGAAAATGCGCGGCGGTGCATTTTTTGTGAACGAAAAAACCAAAAATGGTTTTGCAAATGAAAATTATAAAGACAACGATAGAGACATTGACCGCGCAGTATTAACTGTTCAACAAGGTATTCACGACATAGCATTTTTGCCAGCTAATTTTGCGAAATATAAAAGCACCCTCGCAGGTAAAAAATTCAATAGCCATGAATGGTTTCCGGGCAAGGTAAAAAACAACGTCAAGGCTGATCCAAACAGTATCTACAAAGTCAGCATAAATGCAACGATGACTTTGGATTCAGATAAACATAGCGCCTATTCGCAGGGTGCCACCAGACGACCTACTGGTTACTACTTGGCGGCTGGCGATGTAGCCAAGGTGTCAGTGCCAAATTCTATGGTGGGCAAGGGATTTGTAATTCAAGTTGGCGCAAACGTGCATGACAAAACCAACAAAAATCCTATCGATCGTCCGTTTCGTGTAACTAACAGGTTTCCCATCGTGGCCAATGTGACTGAAATTGCCAACCCCAACGGCGGTGGAATTTATATTGATGTGCCCTACAAGGCAGATGCGGGTAACAACGTCACCATTGAAATTCAAAACGCCGTGCCTGCACCTTTTTTCTCTTATACAGCGCTCAAGAAAATGACAAACCAGCAATGGCGAGACGTGCAGCGAAAGAATCCTGCACCGTGGGCTGACTTTATGAGCGACAAATTTATGGCGACAGTGCCCACCAGCTGGATTTATAACTATGAAGATCCAGAGGCTCTAATGAAAGATTGGGACAAGCGAATGGATGTTGTATCTAAGTACGTAGGACACAACATCGATACAAGGAACAATCAAACCTTATATATCATTGTTGACACCAGCCTCCTTGCCGATGCTTTCGGAATAGGCTACCCTACTGGCAATAACGGTTACCACCCAAAAAATCCAACTGAAGGCAACGATAAAAGCTGGTTCTTAGTTCCAGGCGTTGAGAAAATTACAGGTTCCGAAGTTGAGTTCCATGAGTTGGGCCATGCGCAATTGTTTGACAACTTTAGTGGTGAAGGCGAAGCTGCAGTGAACATGTTGTACATTGCAGTTGCCAACCAGCTTTATGGCAAGAATATCGATGAGGCTTTGGGAGAATCAATGGGTGCCAGACCTTACCTTGGACCTCATCTTACAAGGGAGGTAGCCGCAGTCAATTGGATTGTGACAGACAATTTCAGAAACGGTAAGGCGATGGACATAACAGAAGCTGGACACGAAGTGAAGTATCAGCAACGTGGTTACGCTAAATACGCTGAAATAGCCGCATTATTTGGTTGGGAAAAAATCAATGCTTACTACTTACAAGAAAATAATATTTTCCGCAATCCAGCGGTAGCCGCAGACAAAGACTTAGGCTTAAATGGTGATGAAGGCAGAATTTTAAAATGGTCTATAGCTGCTGGTGCAGACCTCACACCGTTGATTCACTTCTGGGGTGTGCAACCTTCGGCTGCTAACGCAGCAAAGCTTAGCGCCGCTATCAGAGCTGCTGGTTTGAAACCTTCATTGGCCATTTACAACCGTTTGAAGATATACCAAGGGCTAATTCCAATGGATAACGCTGCGTTTAAAGCCCATGCCGTCAAATTCTTAAACGTGAAGTCCGTTGCAGATATCACGGGCGCAAATAGCGCTGACAATAACGGACCCGGCTGGTATGCATACCACCTTGAAAAATACAACGCCGCTGAAGGTCAGGCTGCACAAAAAGTTTTTGATGGTATTTTTACAAAGTACTTTCCAAATGGGCGACCTAGTTAACTTGGCATAGCAATGGGATTGCGTGCCTTGGTGGCATGCAAACCCGGAGACAGTCTTGCGCAAGATACCCAATGAGTTGCAGCAGTTTTTATTTAAAGCTGCGCGAGCTGCGGACTAAAAGCCAAAAAAGCCCAAGCTTCATAACCACTGTCGAACCCAGCTGAAGCGGTGCAGCGTGCGCCGGATTTCTCGGCTCTGGAATAGCGCCACGCGGGCCTCAGAATGGTTGTCGGGCTCAGTTATTTTCTGCCCCCTGATACTGCGGCCAACACATCCAGCATCACACCAATGCGGGTAGGGCCGTCTTCGCTTTGGCAAATAAGGAATTGCTGAGGGGCAGTCATATCAACATCCTGCATGTGGCATTTAAGGATTTTATAAAAAACTGTTATTTCAACCAGTATTTTGCAGACAAATAGAGCCATTTGCACAATTATTGTCGAAAGCGCTCACATCCAAGCTGTGCACCTAAATGCGCTCAAAGTCACGTCATCGATCGCAGGTGGATCAAACTATCAGC
>JAYSWJ010000112.1:0-11793 GCA_043718065.1 Polaromonas sp. | reverse complement strand
GACCATTAAAAACTCCTGTTCGAGCCATCATAGGCTCGGCTTTAGACCCGGAGTTTCCACTCATAAAATTGTTCAAATTTGTGAGACCACTTCTCACTCTACGCACAAAGCCTGACGAAAAAGCCCATGAAAGGCATGCTGACTGGTCCAATCACCATTTTGCAGTGGTCTTTTGTACGCGATGACCAGCCGCGTAGCGCCACCGCTCTACAAATTGCGTGGGCGGTGCGCGACGAGGTGGTAGATCTTGAGCAAGCGGGTATCGCCATTATTCAAATTGACGAGCCGGCCATTCGCGAAGGCTTACCGCTGCGCAAAGCAGCCCATCAAAATTATTTGCAATGGGCAACAAAAGCTTTTCGTGTTAGCGCCAGTGGTGTGCACGACAGCACGCAAATCCATACGCACATGTGCTATAGCGAATTTAACGACATCATGCCCGAAATTGCTTCGATGGATGCCGACGTTATCACCATTGAAACCAGTCGCTCAAATATGGATCTCCTGCAAGGCTTTGCTACTTTTCAATACCCCAACGAGATCGGTCCTGGTGTGTATGACATTCATTCGCCTCGCGTTCCAAGCGTAGCGCAAATAGAGGGTCTACTGCGCAAAGCTGCAACCGTGGTAAAATGCAAAAAAACCTTTGGGTTAACCCAGACTACGGACTAAAAACCCGAGGCTGGCCAGAGACCGAAGAGGCGCTAAAAAATATGGTGGAAGCTGCTCATGATTTGCGTAAAACTCATGTCGATTGACGCCCTAAATTACTAAGCTTGTATAAGGCCAAACTGAAACAGGAAGATACGTATGTGATGGTATACCTTGCCTCGACACTTATTGAAGCGAAGGCACACAGCGCCCAGATCCAAGGCAAATGCGTACTGGGTATTTGCGGTAGCTAGCAAATACTGGGCGAGGCACTATTTGGTACACACGACCTCAGTAGCCTTTGCGACAGACAAAAAAACGGGGGCCTAAGCCCCCGTTCGTTTTCAACGCAACAGAACGATTAGTCTTCGAACTTGATGCGCGTGGCTTGCACCGTAGTGCCGCCCCCAGACGACTGCCCCTTAACTTCTACAGCAACGCCGTTAACTAAATTGCTAGCTGATCCGCGCTCAAAACCCACGCTGCCAACGTAGCTTACCGTTAAGCCGCGCAACATAAAGGTTTTGGCGGTGGTGTCTAAAGCCGAGATGCTGCCGTGCAGTTCGATCTCATTGCCCGCATCATCACCACGGTCGCGGTACTCGATTTTGACCACGCTGGCAACCAGCTTGCCGTCTTTCACAGTGCCCTTAACTTCTACCCGTGCGCCCAGTGCTAACGACGCTGTACCTTTAAGAAATCTGGCATTGGTGGCGTCTACTACCAAGCCATTCACGCTGAAGTTAGTGGCAGATGTAAAGGCGGTGATCAAGCCTTCTACTTCAGCCTTGATACGCTCCGGCATGGCCTTTTTAGCAGCCTTGATACGCGTGGCTGTCCAGGCGCCGGTGGTGGCTTGCACAGTGGCTAAACGCACTTTCACTGTCAGGCCATCGGCCAAAGTAACGCGCAGTTTGTCAGGGTCGATACTGGCATAGTCGAACTTCTCAATACCAATCTTAAAGCTCTTGGACGCGGCATTCAGGCTGCTGACATTGCCGGTGATTTTGTAGGCATTGGCATTGTTTTCTTTGTTGATACGCGTAGCTACTATGCGGTTAAGTGAGGGCGATAGATGGCCATGCACTTCCAGCACATTGCCGGCGGCAATGCTAGCAAAACCATTGGGCAACGAGATAGGGTCAAACACTGTCCATGCGCCTATCAGCACGGTTTGCCCCAGTATCACCAAGGTGTGGCTACCAGATGCGGTGGTTGACGTGGTGTTGGTGCCAGTAGTTGTAGCAGTGGTGGCACTAGTCACCGTCACACTGTCAATGCTTTGCACCGGGCCTTTGAGCTTGCTGCCAAAACTGATGACACTGGCGGTGCCTGTGGTGCCTGCGCTAGAGCCGCTGACGCTGACCACCATGCCCAAGCGCAGGTCGTCTTTGCTGCGCTCACTATTTTCTTCTTCATCTTCGTCTTCAACCTTGGCTTTGGAGTCATCAAAGCGCACGCCATTGACAATGACAGAGCCAAAGCCGCTGATCACGCCTTCGCTCACCAAGGTTGCGCTGGTGCTGTTGCTCGGTGATGCGTCATTGCCACCGCCTCCGCAGGCGGTCAATATCAAAACAGCCGCGAGGCTGACGCCTAGCACGCGGCTGCAGGCGCGCGTGCCTATGCCCAAGATGGGCTGTACAAGTGTGAGGAGTTTCATAGCGGTCTTCCTTTAAAAAATAATGCTCGGGTAGAGCGGTTGGGGATGGTTAAACTAAAAATGCGTCATAAATATCGAGCATAAATATTCAGCATTAGTTAGGAAATTTAATGCTGTCGGCCTTGACCGTGGCGGTGCCTGCAATTAACTTACCTTTGACTTCAATGCTCACGCCATTGGCCAAGCTGGCCTCCGTGCCTTTGTCATAGGCCACCGGAGGGCTGTAGCTTACCGTCACGCCGCGCAGTAGAAAGGTTTTGGCAACGGTGTCCAGGCCTGCCAAGGTGCCTCGAAGTTCAATCTCTTTGTTGCCACTAAACTCTAATTTGACTTCTTGCGCTACCAAGATGCCATTGACCAACTTGCCTTTGGCTTCGATACGGTTACCCACTGCCACAGCGGCATTGCCATCTGGAAAGCTGGCGTTGCTGGTATCTATCAAAATATTGGACACAATAAATTGTGTGGGTGAGTTGATTTGGGTAATCAAGCCTTCCACTTCGCCGCGCTCTTGCGATAAGGTTGAGCGCACTACCAAGCTGTAGCCCGATATTTTCCATGGGGCTGCGTCTGCTGGAGTGCGGGGTTGCAGGCGCAGCTTGACCACATTGCCGTTATTCAGTCGCCCCAAATCTAGGTCGGAAAAGCTGAAGCTTTCGTTGCCAATCATCAAGGTACGGTTGCTTGTCTGCAGGCCCTTTATCAGGCCACTAATTTTGTATTTAGTGGCGTTGCTCTTGCGCTCGATCAGCGTAGCTTGTAGCGTGTTGGCAGCGGCGTTTAAGAAGCCATGCACCTCTAGCACATCGCCTGCTGTGATACTGGTAAAGCCTTGGGCCAAGCTGGGGCCAAACACGGTGCTGTCGTCTACCTGCACAGTTTGGCCGATGATGTTAAATGTTTTGCTGCTGCCACTGACTGCGCTGACCGGGCCGAGCAGGGCACTGTCAAAACTGATGTCATTGGCACTGGCCAGGTTGCTGTTGTCTATCTTGCCTTCGACAGCCACCACCATGCCTAGTTTTAAATCACTGCGGTTGCGCGGGCCGTCTTCGTCGCGTACGGTGGCTAGCGTGTCGTCATAGCGCGAACCGTTGACAATGACCGAGCCGAAACCGGTAATAGTGCCTTCGCTGTAGGCCGTAATGTTAAACGCCCCTGTACCGCCCGACCCCACGCCCGCCGAGTTGCTGCCACCGCCGCAGGCTGCAATGATGGCCACCAGGCTTACGCAGGCGCTCAAGACCAAGCTTTTAAAGTGCTGCTGTAAGCGCTGCAAGATGGGGCTAAAGTTAAGGCACATGGCGTTACTCCGAGGCTTTTGCTTAGGATGAGCGTGCTGCGCCAGCAGCATGGGTTTTAGGTACTACCGTAAAGCGGCGTGTAGTGCCCGCCATAGGCTGCGACCAGGTGTATAACCCTATGCGCACGCGCTGGTTTTGTATGCGACCCGCCTGCTTGTCATCGGCGATCAATTGCTCCAGCCGTGGCACCATGCTGTCTAACATCAGCTGCCATTGCGCGGCCATCATGTCGCGAAAGTCTTGCATTGACTGCACCGACAGTTCATCAGCAAAAATAGCTTGCTCCATATGCTCTTTGCCGCTGCCCAGCACGTTGGCAGATGCCGCGCGCAAATGGTCGCCCACGTTGTCGGCTAAAAACGCCGTCATACGCGCCCAGTCACCCCGTGGCACAAAGGCAGATTTAGTTAGCAGCACCTCGTCCGACTCCGTATCCCACAGCGCCAAGCCAAGGCGGCACAGCTCGTCGAGCAAGCTGCGCGGGTGCACGTCTTGGGTGACAGATTGCGCCAAGCGCTCAAAGCTGGGGGCATCAGCTTCACCCAAACTCGCCAAGCGCGCCAAACGGGGCAACGCCAAGGGCTGGCCGTCGCTATCGCGCAGGGCAGGGTCGGTCACCCAGCGGGTAAAAAGCTCGGTGGCTGAGGCGGGCCTAGTCTTGCGACTGGTTTTGTTAAGCGCTGGGTCGCTACCGTCAGTCAACGCCTGAATGCGTGCCACTTCGCGGCGCGTCAGGCCAGTGCTGGCGCTGATGCGGCTGTGCAGCCGCTGCGTAGGTTGTTTGCCCAAGCTGTCCACAGCCGACTCTACAAAGGCCACCCGCAGACGCTCCTCCATCAGCTGAATGCTCAGGCCCTTAGCCAAGCACAAGTCAGCCAAAGGCCGCAGCACTTTGTCTAGCGCAGCTTGCAGCAAAGCCTGCTCTTGGCTCAGTACATCGTGATCGGCATACAGTTCGGTAGGAGTGTTCATGGCGTTATAAATAAGTGATTGCAGTATAAATGTGCAATCAACACATTTACAACTCTTAATTTGTAACAAATCTGCATTGCGGTAGATAGCTTGCTGAATAAAGGAGTCAGTAGATCAGCTTAGCTTGTTGTGTTACTTACAACGTGAGATGGTCTGTAAGCTGGATGAGTGCTAAATACTATGCATGTGGCAAGTCTATGAATGCTACAAGTAAAATAGCTGCTAGAGTAGGTTTTGCTTGGGTTACAAGCCAAAAGGTTTCAAAAATAAGTCTTTTGAAAAGCTAAAACTTATATCAACGTAGCTCCGTTTGTGGGTCGGACCAGCATTTTGTGACGTGTGACTCGAGGGAGCAACCCAGTTTTTTAAAAGCGTAAATTTGCCTCTTATGGTCTACATGCAATGTTGTGGGGTCAAGGTTTTGTATTTAACTGGAATTTAAGCTGCCAAGCTTGGACGCGGCCAGGCAGGTGCTGCAATACGTCCGGTGGATTGTTTGCCATTTGCCAAAGCCTGCTGCAGCAGCGGCACAGTTGAATTGGGATTGTCACCTAGCACGCGTACAGCGCATACGCCACCGGCACCACACTGAGCGGCCTGCGTCATTTGGTTGGCAGACAAAATTCCGCCGATAGCTACTACGGGTGCGCCAGCCATGGCGCACCACCAAGCTAAGTTGTCTAGGCCTTGCGCTTGCCACGGCATGACTTTGGTGCGGGTGGGCCATACAGGGCCGCAAGCGATGTAGGCGGGAGCCAGGCTGCGGGCACGGGCCAACTCCCACAAGCTGTGGGAGCTGATGCCTAGGGCCACACTGCTGTTGCACAAATTGCTGCGTTGCGTGTCGGTGAGTGTCAGTAAATCTTCTTGACCGAGGTGCAGACCTGCGGCGCCCAGTTCCAAGGCAAGTGTCCAGTGGTCGTTAATAAACAGTTGTGCGCCTGCGCCACGGCACGCGGCAATACTATGGGCAACTGCTGCTTGCAGTGCTTCTCTACACGCGGCATCTGGTTGCTCTAGGGTTTTGATGCGCAATTGCACTGTGCGCACGCCTGCAGCCAGCACGGCATCGACGCGCTGAGCGCTATCGACGATGGCGTAGAGGCCAAAGTCGTTTTGTTCATTGGATGAAGAGCGCCGCAGGGCAGGGAACTCTGTTGCTTCGCCCCACGACATCAGCGGCACAAGGCTGGAGTCGGCGGTAAAGCCTGCTAAGGCATGCACAGGACCGTTGCCATGTCCCGCAGCGTAGGCATGGCGTAGGGCATGAGTAGTAGCCATTTTAGCTAGCACCACAGCATCTGCTGTTACAAAGCCGCGTGCCATGGCTGCTGCGGCGCTGGTAGCGAAGGAGCAGCCAGTGCCGTGGTTGTGCGGCGTGTTCACACGCGCGTTGGCGAGCCAGCCTTTTGCGTACTCGCTGTCCAGCCAGTCGAGGGACAGATTTTTTAAGTGCTCAGATGGCTCCAGGCAGTCGCCGCCAGTGATGCACACGGCTTGGGCACCTAGAGTACGTAGGGCATTGGCTAGCCCAGGTATGGACAGCGTTGCGGGTACTGCTGATATGTCCAACGGCGTGACCTTGGGCATGTTCCCTATCAAAGCCACCGCTTCACGCCTATTGGGTGTGACCAGCGTGGCACGTGGTAGCAAATATTCGCGGTACGCAGCCAACGTTTGTGCATCGGCAAAGCTGACACCTGTGCTGGATTTGAGGACGGGGTCTACCACCAAAGCGATGGGTGACTTGCTGCTTGCTCGCAGCTTGTCCACCCACTGAGCAACCACGCGTACCTGCTCGGCACTGCCTAGTAAGCCGGTTTTAATCACACGCGGTGGCATGTCTGTGGCCAAGGTTTGCAATTGTGCATGCAGCACCTTTGACGGCATCAGTTCAATGTGCGCGATGCCCAGAGAATTTTGCGCTGTGACTGCGGAGACGACAGGGCACAGATGCACCTCGTAAGCATCGGCGGCACGCTGGTCAGCGGTCAGACCCGCACCACCCGCACTGTCATTACCCGCAATGCTCCAGATAATCGGCTTCATATTTTCAATCCCCAACGAGAAACGGCTGACCACTAACGGGCGTGCTGGTCACGGCAAAGTCTTGCTGCGCCATCACACCTGCATGCCAGGCCTTGCGGCCTGCCTCGATAGCTTGCTTAAATGCCCCGGCCATCAGCAGCGGGTCGCGTGACTGTGCCACGGCAGAGTTCAGCAGCACGGCATCAAAACCCAGCTCCATGGCTTGTGCTGCATGCGACGGTGCGCCAATGCCTGCATCCACGATCAAGGTGGCATCGGGCAGGCGCTCGCGCAGAGTGCGCAGCGCAAAGGGGTTGAGTAGCCCTTGGCCCGAGCCTATCGGTGCGCCCCAAGGCATCAGCAGTGGGCAGCCTACGTCCAGCAGGCGGCGACACGTTACCAAGTCGTCAGTGCAATACGGAAAGACGACGAAGCCGTCTTTCACCAACTGCTGGGCGGCAACTAGCAGTTCAAAAGGGTCGGGCTGTAGGGTGTATTCGTCGCCGACAACTTCCAGCTTGATCCACGCGGTTTCGTATAGCTCGCGCGCCATTTGCGCCAGTTGCACTGCTTCGCGCGCGGTGCGGCAGCCTGCAGTGTTGGGCAGCAGGCACGCACCGGTGGTGGCCATACTGGCACGGATCATGGCCACATGGCCATTGTCGCCTGCGGCGGCTAGTTGCCGCTTGAGACCGACCGTGACCACCGAGGTGCCCGATGCAGTAATCGCATCGCCCAGCACTTGCGGTGAGGGGTAGCCCGCTGTGCCGAGCAAAAAACGGCTGGGCAGCGTAACGCCCCCTACCTTCCATGCATCAACATGTGTCATGCATTGACTCCTTAAAATTTAACCACCCACGATGGGTTGAAACAGCAGCACCGCATCGCCTGCAACCAGCAGCCGATGGGCACGCTGCGCACGGGGCACAAAGCCGCCATTGATAGCCGTGGACACGGCTTGCGCTGCGTGGCCCACTTCGGTGACTAAAGTCTCTAGCGTTGTGCCAATTGGTACTGCATGCGGTTTGCCGTCTAGCTCAATGACCACGCTGTCTTGATTCATACCAAAGCCTCTTGTGCGTTTGGCGTGGCTTGCACGCCAGTCTGTCGCGAGCCCACTTGCGATGAAGCTTGTTGCGATAAATCTTGCTGTAGCAAACCCATCTGCTGCAAAGCCTGTTCGACCAATGCCGGTGCCAGCAACCAGCCATGCCTAAAGAGCCCGTTTATACGTACCAAACCCTGCGCTATCTCAACACGCGGCGCGTTGCTTGGCAGAGCAGGGCGCAGGTTGGTGTCCATGCGCATGATGCGTGCCTCGGCCAGCGCGGGCACGACGCTGTGCGCAGCCGCCATCAACTCAACGGCGCTGCACAGCGATATGGGTGAGCGGTCTTCGCTTTCAATCTCACTCGCACCCACCAGCACTGCATCGCCGGGGCGTGGCACGATATACACCTTATGGCGTGGGTGCAGCAGGCGCAGGGGGCGTTGCAAATGCAGGCTCTGTGCGTGCAGCCACACCACTTCGCCACGCACGCCGCGCACTGGCACGTCGGGTGCTGCGCCAGTGCCACGCACGTCAATTACCCAGTCAAAACGCTGCGCACCTTGGCTGGTATGCAAACACCCGGGTGCAATAGATAGCACGGGCTCGCGCCAATGCCACTGCACGTTTTTTGCGTCTGCATGCAAGGCTGTCATCGTGGCCACCGCATCGATCTGCGCTTCACCGGGTAACAGCCATGCGTGGGCAGCGCCTTGTACGCAGGGCTCTAGCGCGGCCAGTTGCGACATGCTGAGAGCATTGGGTTCGACGAGCCTGCCAGCAGCCTGCCACACGGGTGATTGCATGCCGTGCGCCACGCGCGCTAGCACGCGGTCTGCCGCAGCGCGGTCTTGACGGTGCGCAAGCAGCAGGCTGCCACGCTCAGAGAAAAACGGCGTATTGGAGAGTTGCGCCACAAACGCGCGCCACAGCGCAATGGAGCGCCAGCCCAGCACCGCCGTAGCAGGCTCAGCATTGTCTAGCTCGGCCTGCGGGCACAGCATGCCCGCAGCGGTGAAGGCGGCGGCGTGTTGCTCACCACCGTCTGCGTCCCGCGCAAACATCGGCGCAGGCCCAGGAGCCGGGTCAAACACGGTGACCCGATTACCCAGGAGGCTTAGCTGCCAGGCCAACAAACGGCCCAGTAACCCCGCCCCAGCAATGCCTATCGACAACACAGCAGCCTCAAACTCAAACCGCTTTGATAGGGATGTAAAACTCGCCCCCAGCCGCTTTGAACTGCGCAGATTTCTCGGCCATCCCTTCGGCCAGCGCGGCAGCTTCGTCCACACCTCTTTGCGCGGCATACTCTCGCACGTCTTGCGTGATCTTCATCGAGCAAAACTTGGGCCCGCACATCGAGCAAAAATGCGCTTCTTTGCTCGAATCTTTCGGCAGCGTTTCGTCGTGAAAGTCACGCGCCGTCTCTGGATCTAGGCTCAGGTTGAACTGGTCGTGCCAGCGGAATTCAAAGCGCGCTTTGGAGATCGCGTCATCACGGGCGCGTGAGCCTGGGTGGCCCTTGGCCACGTCAGCCGCGTGCGCCGCTATCTTGTAGGCGATGATGCCTTGCTTCACGTCGTCGCGATCAGGTAGGCCCAAGTGCTCTTTTGGGGTTACGTAGCACAGCATGGCCGTGCCCATCCAGCCGATCATGGCCGCGCCGATGGCGCTGGCAATGTGGTCGTAGCCCGCAGCAATGTCAATCGTCAAAGGCCCAAGCGTATAGAACGGTGCTTCTTTGCAATGCTTGATCTGCTCGTCCATGTTGGCCTGGATCAAATGCATGGGCACATGGCCAGGGCCTTCGATCATGGTTTGCACGTCGTGCTTCCAGGCCACTTGGGTCAACTCGCCCAAGGTTTTGAGTTCGGCAAACTGCGCTTCGTCATTGGCATCCGCCCCCGATCCTGGGCGCAGGCCGTCGCCCAGCGAGAAGCTCACGTCATAGGCTTTCATGATCTCGCAAATATCTTCAAAGTGCGTGTACAAAAAGCTTTCCTTGTGGTGCGTAATGCACCACTTGGCCATGATCGAGCCGCCACGCGACACGATGCCCGTGCGGCGGTTGGCCGTCAAGTGGATAAACGCCAAGCGCACTCCTGCATGGATGGTGAAGTAGTCCACGCCTTGCTCGGCTTGCTCAATCAGCGTGTCGCGGAAAATCGCCCAAGTTAAATCTTCGGCCACGCCGCCGACCTTTTCCAGCGCTTGGTAAATCGGCACCGTGCCAATGGGTACAGGGCTGTTGCGCACAATCCAGTCTCGCGTGGTGTGGATGTTTTTGCCGGTGGATAAATCCATCACATTGTCAGCGCCCCAGCGGATCGACCAGGCCAGCTTTTCGACTTCTTCTTCAATACTCGATGTCACGGCAGAGTTACCAATGTTGGCGTTGATTTTGACCAAAAAGTTGCGGCCAATCGCCATCGGCTCTAATTCGGTGTGGTTGATGTTGGCCGGGATGATGGCGCGGCCACGGGCCACTTCGTCACGTACAAATTCGGGTGTGATGATTTTGGGGATGCTAGCGCCCATCGGGTTGCCCGCCAGGCGCAATTCACGCGATGGGTCGTTCAAATATTCGGCCATCCATTCGCGTTTTCCGTTCTCGCGTAGCGCCACGTATTCCATTTCGGAGGTGATGATGCCTTTGCGCGCATAGTGCATTTGCGTGACGTTGCGGCCACCACCAATGCCACCCGTGGCGCGGCGCGGTGTGCGCTGCAAGGCGGCTGCGTCGCTGCGCAGTTTGGCAATGCGCTCGACCTCGCGGTCTTCGTGCTTGGCACCGTCGTCCAGTGACCTGAGCGAGCGGCCCTCATAGGCTTCGGTGTCAGCGCGGGCAGCGATCCAGCCACTGCGCACATCGAGCAAGCCCTTGCGCACGTCAATATCCACCGACGCATCGCTGTAAGGGCCGGATGTGTCGTACAGCGATACGGTTTCGCCGCTGGTCAGTAGCACATCGCGCACAGGCACGCGAATGTCGGGACGTGAGCCGACGATGAAGGATTTGGTGGAAGCGGGAAAGGGTTCTCGCGAACGCGCAAGCAAGAGGGAAAAATTGTCGGGGGCATTCATTCGGGGCTCCTGTTAAATTAACATGTCGCTCCGAGTGCACATAAGACACTGCCCAAACACTCAATAACCTAGGCAAAACCATGGGCTTTCAGCATTCTCTTCTTACGCAGGTACTAACCTGATCAAGTTGGCGGGTTTGTTGACTTCAACATCTCAGCACAGCAGCGTGCACCCCGGAGTACTTTAATTATGGCATGGTCCGATTTTGAATACACTACAGCTTGTTTAACCAACGACAATATGCAGTAAATTTAGGTATGGCACATTTTTTTGACAGCACAAATCCCGAATTCACACAGCAAGTACAAGCCAATGTACGCAGCGCTTTGGCAGAAGATGTGGGCGCTGTGGACTTGACTGCCAGCTTGGTACCCGCTGACCAGCAAGCTAGCGCCAGAGTGATTACGCGCGACACAGCGGTCATTTGCGGCCAGCCTTGGGCGCAAGAGGTGGTGCGCCAAGCCGCGCCGCACAGCCAGCTTGACTGGCACGTGGGTGAGGGCGCGCACTGCACAGCAGGGCAAACAATTTTTACCCTTAAAGGTCCCGCCAAAGAGCTGCTGACGGTAGAGCGCACTATCCTTAATTTTGTGCAAATGATGAGCGCGGTAGCTACAAAAACTGCAATTTTTACCCAAGCTGTGCAAGGCACACGCGCGCAGATAGTAGACACACGCAAAACACTGCCAGGCCTGCGCGTAGCCCAAAAATACGCGGTAGCCGCGGGCGGTGGTACCAACCACCGCATGGGCTTGCACGATGCCATTTTGATCAAAGAAAACCATATCGCGGCTGCTGGAGGCATTGCCGCGGTGATGCGCGCTGCACTGGCCAGCGTTGCACTAATCACTGTTGCAAATACCAATGCCACACAGGTGAAATTTATTGAAATTGAAGTAGAAAATTTAAACCAGCTGCAAGAGGCCCTGGACTGTGGTGCCAAAATGGTGCTGCTGGACAATATGGACATTCCTATGCTGCAGCAGGCGGTGCGCATCAACGCCGACCGCGCGGTACTGGAAATTTCTGGTGGTGTAGATTTA
>JAYSWJ010000111.1:0-4704 GCA_043718065.1 Polaromonas sp. | reverse complement strand
CCCCTGATTATGGACAAAACAGATGTGCGCAAACGCTTGGTACAAGAACGTTTGAACCTGCCCGACCGTTTGCAGCGGGCCGAAGAGTTACAAAGAGTGATGCGAATTTGGCTAGTAGGCAGGCCCGATGTGGTGATAGGCGCATATTGGCCCATCAAAGGCGAGTTTGACCCCCTGCCCGCACTGTACCGCTGGCAAGAAGACGGTGGCTTGGGCGAGAGCGTGGGCGATTCGCCACCCAGCACCCAACCAACAAGCTCAGCAGATAACAGCGCAATCACTTATTTAGACCCTGAATTAAACACAAAATTAGGCTTTCAGCCCGTAGATACTGCTCAAGCAGCTATCAATTTTATAACAAATCTTACCTCACCTGCTGCCTTGGGCAACGTGCAAGCAGGCGCTACGGTGCGCAAAATCGGCTTACCAGTGGTCGACAAAATTAACAAAACTTTAACCTTCTACGCCTGGTACCCCGGCTGCCCAATGGAAGAAGACGCCTACAACATCCCTAAACCCAAAGGTACTGAGATTGTCGTGCCCACGCTGCTGTTTGTACCCTGTGTGGGCTTTGGTCCCGGCGGCTACCGGCTAGGCTACGGCGGCGGGTTTTATGACCGCACCTTGGCCGCTTTGCAGCCCAAGCCTGTCACAGTGGGCCTGGCCTATTCGCACGCCAGCGTGCCCAACTTTGAGCCCGAGCCGCACGATGTGCCGCTGGCGGCAATATTGACGGATCAGGGGCAGGCGTATCCGTAAGGATCGCCCACTTTAGCCTGCCACAATGCCGCTGTGGCGCAGCGCTACGCTAGCGTTGCTTTGCAGATACTGTAGCTGTAGCCATAGACGTAGGCCTGTGTATCCAACACCACAGGCAGGGTCGAATCGATCAACAATTCGGCGTTAGTGAAACCAAAATCTTCTTGAATACGCGCCTGGACATTACTTTGTGTAGTGAGATAGCCGATCAAGCTGGGCCGATCAAATGCAACTTGGAGCGTACCTTGGTCGTGTTTGGCCAGCGTCAATGCCAACTCTTGCGGTTCTGGTGTGAAGTGCGGATTGCTTCGTCGCGGCGAAGGGAAGTGGTCTTGATACCAGCCGTGGTACCAATCGTTAAAAGCTTTGTCCGTACTATGACCCGCTAGCCAAAAGTTGTAAATAATCCAAGTAGCGCCGTGGGCTGATGCTTGGCACATGGCTTTTACCGCTTGCGCTCGGTCAAACCAATGAAATGCCATACACACTGTCAGCAGGTCGTACGCGCCCGCTGGCAAGCTGTCATAGCTTGCCACTCTGACGGTCAATCCTTTTGCTGCAGCTAGTGCAAGCATCTCAGCGGAGGTGTCTACACCTTCTGCACGCTCGGCTAAGGACAGCAGGGGCATGGTGGACTGGCCTGTACCGCACGCAAGGTCAATGGCGCTGAGGTAAGGCCCCGACACCCCGGCTGCAGCAAGCCAGCTGTGCACCACGCTGTGCACTGCAGGGCGATATTTGTCGTACCGCCGCGCGGTCTCAGATAAATTGAAGTGGTTGGTATGCACTCTGGGCTTTTCAGCGTGTTGATAATGCAGGTCTAATATGAAGACTGCAAGTCTGCCTGCACATCACTGTCTGGCATCTGGCTAATTGCAGTGCTTTAAAGCTCTTTGAATTTGGGCAAGTATTTAGACTTGGCAGCGGGCAAGCCGCCTACGTAAATATCCACTTTTTTCTGCAGGCTGACCACCCACACTTCTTGTGCACCTTGTGCAAAATACAAAGACACCTTGTAGTCTATTTCGGCTTTAGTGTTGGAAGGCGACACAATTTCTACACATAGCTCAGGGGCTTGTGGAAACGGCGTTGCGTCGCCATGGCGCGCTAGAAAATCTGCACTTGCCCAAGCTACATCGGCTACGCGAACGCCATCACGGGTTTGAATAGAACATTCAGAAAATGTTTTGCCCTTTGGTAACTTACGCAAAAACAAAGCACCAATCTCTACCTGGATATTTCCGTGCCGGTTAGAGGCTGGCGACATGAGTATTTGGCCAAACTTATTCAGTTCAATTTTGAACGGCAGATTTTGCAAATACGGGGTTTCAAGCACTTCAGACCATTGCATAACAAACTCCAAAATAATAATCAGATTTTAGCCCGAAGGCTCAATCGTCCAGCGACCCTGTTTCTACATCTCTATCAGGCGCTTCGCCAATGGCACTGCGGGTTAGCGCGGCCTGCGCTTTGAGCCAATTACAAAACGCGGTGACCTCGGCACGCGCGTTGGCGGTAGACCGGGCGCGTGGGCTGAGGATGAGCCAAAAGGCCATGGGCGAGTCGATGCGCAGCTTGGGCAGGGGCTCGACCAAGTCGCCGCTGGCTAAATGTTCGGCCACCAGAGGCGTGCGGGCTAGCACCACGCCCTGGCCTGTTAGCGCGGCTTGCGTCATGTGGTTGGCGTAGCCAAAATACAGCCAGCGCTTGGGCGACAGCTTGGGCAAGCTTTGCGTGTCAAGCCAGCGCCGCCACGACAGCCACTCTAGGTGCGTGGTGTGCGCGTCGCCCGCTTCGATCAAAGTGAAATTGGCAAAGTCAGCCGCGCTTTTAATTTTGGGCTGCGACTTCAGCAGCCACGGGCTGAGCAGTGGTGTGAGCTGCTCGCCAAACATACGTATAGCGTGGCTGGGCATTTTGGCCGCAGGGCCGTAACGCAGGGCAATGTCGGCGTCGGCGGTTTCCATATCGACTGACGCGTCAGACGCATCAATGCGAATGTCAATGTCGGCGTTTTGCCGCTGAAAAGCCTCTAGCCGTGGGATAAGCCACATTGATGCGAAAGACGCAAAAGTAGTGAGCGTCACTTGCTTGCGGCCCGTGCTGGTGCGAATCTGGCGCACCGTGTTGTCGATGCGTTCTAGCGACGGTGCCGTAGCGCCCAGCAGCGCCATGCCTGCAGCGGTTAACTCTACCGACCGGGTGTGGCGGTTAAAAAGCGAAGTGCCTACCTCGTCTTCTAGCGCCTGAATTTGCCGCGACACCGCAGACTGCGTTAGCGCCAGCTCTTCGGCGGCAATGCGAAAGTTAAGGTGGCGCGACACCGATTCAAACGCGCGCAGGTTGCCTGCGCCGATGGGGCGGGTGCGTTGGTGGGTTTGTGAGTGCAGCATGGTTAATGTGATTTAAGCATGAATAGTGTAGCCACAGTTCATTGGACTGGCAAGCTGGGTTGCGCGATCATTCATTCCTATATCACATGGATCTAGGAATGGATTTGTAACACCTTAAGGAGTCGTCACCATGCGCAATCTTCAACATGAAGTCCTTCAAAGCCTGTCAGGATTATTTACACCCCGCCAAACTGCTGCCCACAAGGCAGCACCGCTGACAGTAGCACTGGCGGCACCCTCAGCCACCTGTGGTGCGTATACCTTGCGCGCAGGCCGTGCCCTGCAGTTGCGGCCTCCAGCCAACGCGCTGTTGCGCATAGTGCAAGGCGGCGCATGGGTGACGTTGCCCAGCCAGCCGGGTGATCATTTTTTGCGTGCGGGCGACAGCTTGCAGGTGCATGCGGGTGACGATGTGGTGATGGAGCCGTGGCGCGTGCCCGCGGGCCAAGTGTTGTGCTTTGACTGGGATGCGTCCGGCACTGCACGGTCTGCGCAAGCTATAGCGCAGCGGCCTAAGCCTAGCAGCTTGCACATGACACCCCAACGCCGCCTAGCTGCACAACTCGGTTTGACTGACTTGCGCGCAGCGCTGTTGATATGCTCTGGCCGCTAACGTTTGGCGGCGCGCGGCTTGGTTGCTGTTTTGCCAGCCAGTTTAGCGGGTAGCTTGACTGCAGCTTTGGCAGGTGTTTTGGCTATAGCTTTGGCAGGCGTTTTGGCGGCTGTCTTGGCAGGTGCTTTTGCAGGTGGTTTTGCAGTTGCATTAGCTTGCGCTTTGGTTGCCAGTGGCGGCATGCTGCTAGATAGCGCCAGCTTTTTGGCCACGTCCCGCGCACGCTGCAACACGGCGGGCGACAGCTGGGTGGATTTGGCCGGAGTTGTTGGAGCAGCGTCGGGTTGTGCTGCATTTTTTTGCGCGATGGTCACAGTGGCGGACTTAGGTTTGCGTTTGCCAGCATGGGCACGCACCGCACAGGCCAGTGCCAGCGCCACCCACGGGCGCATGGCATCCGCAGAATCCATCGCATCATCAGGCGCACAAAAGTAGTTCATTGACCGCGGCACGCCCTTCATAGGGTAGGTAAATATCGCACACCCCGCCGCCGCATACTGGCTGCGCGAAACGTCGTCACCTTTCAACCACAGCTTCTCGCCATCGCCCAGGTCCGCCAGAATAGCCAACGTCAACCCGCCCGTGCCAATGCTAAACCCACCAAACATCCGCTTAGCCACGCACGGCCCCGCCGTGCTAAGCAAGTCGCAGCAGTAGCTGGCGGTATCGAGCGATGTGGTCATGGGTAAATTATGCGCTGGTTGTTGTGTGCTGTTGTGTTGTCAGCTAAGTTAACAAACGCTGCGCAAATTCTACTGTTCAGGCATATTTAATGTACCCAACAACACAGCTAAAGTGCAACATGGGGATCTGTGCTTTGCATCGTATGATGCTGGTCAATAGAGAAGTGGCACCGGTTGTCTGAACAACAAACCCCGATTTATAAGTGGAAGCCGGGCGGTTTCACAAAGGTGCAGAGTTGTCCACGGCGGCGGCGCT
>JAYSWJ010000012.1:0-16038 GCA_043718065.1 Polaromonas sp. | reverse complement strand
TTGTTCTCTGCGTGGGTTGAACAGCCCGCGTTACGGTGAGGATTATTTGGTGACTGGCCGTGTCGCCGTCGTAGATTTTCCGGTGACAACCGGTCTCGCGCTACTTTGGTCGCAAGTGAGATAGCGTATGCCGACCGACCGATTTCTGGTACCCCAGTTGAGAGGGCGGTTGGCATACACTATCTCACCACCCATAGACTTAGCTGATGCGACACGATCACTACACAATCTCAGCTAACTTGCTCTATAACAACCGCTAAATTCTTACCTACCGCTGCTCGATTTTTTTAACACGCAAGTCAACATGCGTTTCATTGTTCAGTGTAATTTTGATACGCACTGGCAAGTTTTGCAGGCTAGGCGCAAACCACATTTGGGCAGTGATGGTGCCGCGCTGGTTGGGTATTGGCCGCGGGGTTAACCCATGGGCTAGTACGGGGCCTATTTGGGGTAGGTCTATTGTCTCGGCAGGGCCGATGTCGAAGATCCATTCGTCTAGCCCTGCAGGGCGCGCCAGCCACACCCGCACTGTCTCGCCTGGCACCAGGCGCGCTCTGCCGCTGGTAAAGCGTTGGCCTAGGTCGACAAATTGGCTTGCGGTGTCTTGCACTAGCTCTTGGGCACCTGCAGGACGTGGCAAGCGCTGGCCGTCTTGCAATATGACGGACTGTGCGTCCATGGTGGCGCTGCGGCGGCGGCCGTTGGGCAGCTGCTCTTCGTAGGCCTCGGGCACTAGGCCTGTAGTGCGAATGCGGCCTTGGCTGGTGAATTGGGTTGATATGGGGCCGATGCCTAGGTTGATGCGCACTTGGTAGCGGTTGTTGGGCTTGTTGGGGTTGTTGGGGCCATTGAGGTTGCTAACGTCGCCAGCGGTTGCCGTGGTGGTTGTACCTGCCAGGCCTGAGTCTGCTGCTGCAAGCCGTGTCCACTGTACTTGTGCATCGCCATGCAGCTCGCCGCGAAAATAGCCGCCCAGCTCGTAGGTCAATCGCGTGTCACCGGGCCACTCGCCTGCCTGGGCCAAGCTGGCTGCTGCGTCAGCACTGCCAGCTGTGCTTGCAGGCAAAGACGATGCGGAAGTGCTGGCTACTGCGGTGCTAACAGCTGCAGTATTAGTAGCAGGAGGGGCAGAGCCGGTAGAGTCTGTAGAAGCGGTAGAAGTAAACGATTCTGTACTGCTAGGGCTGACGGCGGGTGTGGCCAGTGCAGTTATGGTGGGTTGCGGTGTTGTGGTGACCGTGCTGGTTTGCACCACTGCAGTTTTCGTGCTGCCAACTACTACACTTTTAATAGCTGGTTGAGCAGTATTTACGGCGCTTACAGCCTTATTGTCTGTATTTTTTGTGGCTAATGCAGGTGTAGTGGGCGCCTTAGCATCGCCTTGCTGGGTAATTTGCCGTGTAAACAGCGGGTCGGTCGATTGGGTGATGGCGCTGCTCATGGCTTGCATTTGCTGCGCTACGCCCCACAGCACAATGCCGTGCGATGCCAGCACTACCAGCAAAACCACCGACAGGGGAATTAACCAGCGAGCCATGTGTCTATGGGCGTTGTAGGGTGGTCCACATCACTGTGAGCACTGCCTTTAGAATTGCTTTTAGCACTGATCTTGGCACTGTCCACGCGCAGCACCCACGTAGCCAGGTCTTCGCGTTCTGATGCAGGCAGCGTAAGCTTGAGCGTGTGCAGGCGCTTGTCGCGCGAGACGATGACCTGCACGGTTTTGCCTTTTGCGCCCTGGGCTTGGTCCACATACAGCGTTAAATCGTCCAGCTTGTGCAGCCGCCACAGGCCACCGCGCGCGGCGCTGGCACCTACGGCCAGCCATTCGTCGCCTGCGCAAAAGCCTGCTTGTTCGGCAGCGCCGCCGCGTAGCACTACTTTGACTTGCACTGCACCACTGGCCTCTGCCACCCGCAGGCCTAGGCGTTGGGCTAGCTGCGGTTTGTCTTCTACTACGTGTACGCCCTGCGCTTTGAGCAAACGCTCCAGTGGTAGTGCGCCGGTGCCATGCACCCACTGCGCCAGCTCCGTGGCAAAGCTGCGGCCGCCTAGGTCACGCAGCACGGCGGCAAAGTCTGCCTCGGTCATTAAGCCAGTGGTAGTCGGCCCGGCCTTACACCGCACCCACAGCGCACGCATCACGTCGTCCAGCGTGGTTTTGCCTTCGCTGCGCAGCGTTAGGTCAGAGCACAGCGCTACCAGCGCGCCTTTGGTGTAGTAGCTAACGGTCGCGTTGGCTGTGTTTTCATCTTGTCGGTAGTACTTTACCCACGCGTCAAAGCTGCTTTGCGCCACGCTTTGCACGCGCGCACCGGGTGTTTGCATCACTTGGTTGATGGTTTTATTAAGCAGCTTTACATACTGCGCGTTGTCGATCAATCCTGCGCGGCGCAGCAGCAAGTCGTCGTAGTAGCTAGTAAAGCCTTCAAAAAACCACAGCAGTTGCGTGGTTTGCTCTTGGCTGTAGTCGTAGCGCGCAAACTCCGCTGGACGCAGACGTTTAACGTTCCAAGTGTGAAAATATTCATGGCTGATCAGGCCCAGCAGGGTGGTGTAGCCATCTGTCAGGTTTGTATGGCCTAGCCTTGGCAAGTCGCGGCGCGTGCAAATCAGCGCGGTGCTGTTGCGGTGCTCTAGCCCACCGTAGCCATCGTCTACCGCGTTGAGCATGAAGACATAGCTGTCAAAAGGTGGCTTACTGGGCGGTTGTTTGGCGGTTGTTAGTTTTGCAGATGGTGACTTCGCACTGCCCTGCCATGGCGCGCCGTGCCAAAACGCCATTTCAGCTTCGACAATTTTTTGCGTATCTGCCAGCAATCGCTTGCCATCAAAGCTAGGCGGTGCACCGGCCACTACGAACTGGTGCGCTACACCGCGCACCACAAAGCTGCCATGCCAGCAGTTGCCCAGCTCAAACGGTGTATCGGCCAGCTCGTCATAGCCCCTAAAAATATAACTGCCAAAACCTTTTTTATCGACTTTAAGCGCTTTAGCGCCGGTAAATACTGCACAAGCCGCTATAGCATTAGTAGCTTTAATTTGTAGCTGATGCACTTTGTCCACTTGCCCCAGCACCTGCAAGCATAGCGACGTAGCGTTAAAAAACCCGCGCTGAGCGTCTAGCCAAGCCGTGCGCACCGAATTGTCAAAAGCATACACCTCATAGTGCAGCACCAGCGGTTTAGCGGCTGTGTTGGCCACTTGCCAAGTGCATTTGTCCAGCTGCGTGATGGCAGTAGTTCTACCATCTTGCGTGCCCGTTAATTTTTGCAAATGCTTAGAAAACTCGCGCACCATGTAGCTGCCAGGTATCCACACTGGCAGGCTCACATGCTGGTTTTTAGCAGGCCGCGCGATGGTCAGCGTAATGCGAAACAAATGCGCATGCACATCAGACGCGTCAACGCTGTAGTGCACGGGAGCGGCTGAGGTAGTAGGTAGGGAAGCGGGTAAACGTGGTGCCATAAGACGCAAGAATAAACCATCCGCAGCCCGCTACCCGTATTTAGCCGCAATACCCACCAAAAATCTTGCTGCACGCTTATCGCGCGGCAAATGCGCGGTGCACAGCCTTGGCTGCACACTCTTAAAATACGCCATGCTGTTTACATCGCTTCCCCTGCAACTGGCACCTGATTTTTGGCTGCTTACAGGCTTTGCAGCATGGCGTGATTTGCGTGCAGATATTGACGCAGTTGCCCTGCATGCGCCGTTTCGCCATCTTGTGGTGCCCAGCGGCAAAACGATGTCCGTAGCAATGACCAACTGCGGCCCACTGGGCTGGACCAGCAACGCGCAGGGTTACCAATATTTGCCGCACGACCCTGATACCTTGCAGCCTTGGCCCGCCATGCCACCATCTTTTGCACAACTAGCACGCGACGCTGCCGCTGCTGCAGGCTGGCCCCACTACGCCCCCGATGCGTGCCTGGTCAACCGCTACGCCCCCGGCGCAGGCATGGGCCTGCACCAAGACCGCGACGAGCTAGACATGCGCGCACCCATCGTGTCGGTATCCATCGGGGCGTCGTGCAAATTTATTTTGGGTGGCTTGCAACGCAGCGACCCGGTGCAGTCTGTAGCCTTGCACGATGGCGATGTAATGGTATGGGGCGGCCAGTCGCGCCTAGTGTTCCACGGCGTGCGGCCTATGCCTGCCAGCGGTACAGAGTTTCGGTACAACTTAACTTTTAGAAAAGCGGGTGCTGACAGTTATAAATCCATTACGAATTAAGGTGGTTGAGTAGATTGCCGGGATTGAGGATTAATTTTCCTGTATCGTGAGCTGTTGTAATTGAGTAGGTCGCTATGGTGGAAGATTAATTTTCTGGCACCGTGAGCTGCGGCGAAAAGGCAAGTCGCGCTGCAAAATCTTGACTAAAAACACGTGCGAACTAAGGCTTTTGATTGGCTAGCTTAAACAACGCGCGCCTTCCTCCAGATTTTCATCACGACCACGCTCCATCACCGCTTGGCTGATCTGAGTGGTAATCGTTTCGCATCAGCTTGGTTGCGATGATGCTTGCGCGATAGAGCGCGAAAAAGCAGCGTAATTCACGCGTGTTTTCACAGTTTTTTAGCCGTTCTAGGCCGTAAATACTGCTCAACCAGCTATGCAATTAATAGTAACGTGGGACATAAGATCGCAATCGAACAGCACAGCATTTTGGGTCAGATCAAAATTCAGGAAGACTCTGTATCCGGCGTGACACCAATCACAAACGAAATTTTGCTCTGACCCCAATTGCATCTCTCCGGCGAGCGGGCTGCTAAAAAAACGCCAGTCATAACCAGCGCCCTAACCGGCAAGCGGGCTGTTCAAACCAAGCAAAGAACAATGTGACGAGTCGGGTCCGTCTCGATGAAAAATACGCAGAAAGGCGCGCGGTGCAAAAGCTAGCGAATCAACCATCAACATTCGTGCGTGTTTTCGGAGTATTTTTGCAGCGAGATGCCCGGCGCGAGTCCAGCCCTCCGGCGCGCACGCGAACCCAGCGACCAACTCTCCAGCGAGGCAAAAAAAGCCCACCTGAGCAGCCCACTAAACCTGACACTGCGGACAATAAAACAGCCCACGCCCGCCCTGCGCCACCCGCGCAATCGGCGTAGCGCACTCCCAGCACGGTGCGCCCTGGCGGTCAATGGCGTAAAAGCGCGCTGCCTCGTAGTCGGCCCCCGCTTTGCGCGCTGCTTGGTACTGCGCCCAGGGCCGCACCACGCCATCGCGTTGCACACTGCGCTGGGTCAGCGTTTTACAGGCTTTGCCAATACGCAACAACTCAGCTGGCGACAGCAACGCTATTTTGCGCAGCGGGTTAACACGCGCCAGCAGCAAAATATCAGCGCGCAAATAGTTGCCCAAACCTGCCAGTACATGCTGGTCTAGCAGCGCATCAGCGATTACGCGGCGCGGGAACATAGCCAAGCGCTGGGCAATCTGCTGCGCGGTCACTTGCGCGCTTAGCACCTCGGGGCCTAGCTTGGCTATGTAGGGGTGCTGCGCCTCATGCCCTGCTTTCAGCCACGCAAAATCAGTCGCACTGTACAGCACGGTTTGGTGGTTTTGCGTGGTGATGGCTAAACGAATTTGCCTCGCTAACAGCGGTGCGCCTAGCGGGTGCACCACCCACTGCCCATACAGCTGATTGTGCGAATACAGCACCACGCCATTGGCAAATTCAGTCAGCATGGCTTTGCTGCGGGCGTGTACACGGGTGATGGGCACGCCGCGCAAGCTGCGCGCTTTGATGGCCAGTGGAGGGTAGCGCAGGTCTACGCTGCTGGGTTGTGCGGCCACTGCCGCATGCACTGCGCGCGCGGCTAAGAATATTTCAGGGCCTTCTGGCATGGGGGATTACAGCGTAGGGCAAACCATGGTGATGGCACAAGTTACGCAGCGGCTGTGCCTAAAAAGCAAGACAACACTGCTACCACCGTAAGCTGCAGACGCATAGGCAGCCAAGCAGCCCAGCCCGCGAGTGGATAGCTGTACCTGTCTATGCCGTAGCACAACGCTAAAATAAAACCTAGCAGCGGTAGTCCAGCATAGGCCGGCATCACCAACGCTACACATGCCAACAGCGAGGGCACCACCCCCCAAATATAGTGAAACGATCGCACCGCAGCAGGCAACTGCGCAGCAATGCCCCAATGTATGCCGCCCAAAAATGACGCAATCACCGCGCCGTACGCTACCAGCGCAATCGCTACAAAACCTTGCAGATCTGGGCGCACCATCCATAGCAACGCCGCCAGCAGCACAAAAGGCAGCAGACCCGCGTAGCCTAGGCGGCGAGCTGGCAGGCTGGGAGCGTTAGAGTGGCTGTCAGCGGCAAAAAATGGCTTTTGTAACGTCATATATATGAATAAAATGGTCTGTAACCCAAGTAAATCCTGCTCAAGTAGCTATTAAATTTATAGTATTGAGATAGCCCATCTACGGCATCAGCAGTTTAGAAAAATCAGGCTGCGCGCGCTGTGCACGTTCATAAAATTGTGAGAACGAGGTGCACAATTTATCAGGCTGAGCAAACAGCTTGGGCTGCGGCAGCACGGCAGCCATGCGCGGCAGTATGTCGCGGTAGCCTTCAAACAAAGTGCTTTGCGCGGCCACATGCTGGCGAGTGGGCCAGCCAGTGCACTGGGCCAGCTGGGCCATGTCGCCGATAAACACCACATCGCACACAGCCTGCATGCGCGTGATGACAAACTGCCAGCGCTGCAGGCTCCACGGCCAGCGCGCGTGGGCGGCAGCGTGCACCACACCAATACGCAGCGGGCTGTGAGCATTGGGTGTAGTGCTACGCTGGCCCAGTGCCCACGGATGGACCAGCTCTACCGCAACATCAGTCGCGCTGTGCAGCACTCTACCCGCTATATTTTGTATAGCTGCTTGAGCAGGATTTACTTGGGTTAGAGGCCTAAATGCATCTAAATTTGACAACTCTAGGGCCGTATAGACTGCAGGTTGTGCCACGCCTGCGTGCGTCCCCGGCTCTGGCCCCACGTCGGCTTGCAGTCGGGCTACCGCGTCTAGTTGCTCGTAGCTCATGTCGATGGCAGATTTGGCTGAAGCCCATGCTTTCCAGGCTGATTCGGGCGCAAATTTGGCGACGTTACTGGCGTTAAATAAATACGGTTTACTGCTAAAGGTAGCCGCCACCCATTGCCAGCTAAGGTGGTTGCTAGGCAAGTCACCATCTAGCAAATGCGAATATAACCAGTCGGCCCCGGCGCGCCAGTGCACCTTGCGCATATGCACGCAATAGCTGGCCAGCCACATGCGGGTATGGTTGTGTAAATAGCCTGTGGCGTACAGCTGACGCACGGCAGCGTCGATGGCTTTAACACCCGTGCGGCCCTGCCTAATGTCTGCTGGCAGGCTGCTGGCATACTGGCCGCGCCACGCGTTGGCGGGCCGCATGTTGGCCAAAATAGCGTCTGGTTGCGGCGCGCTGGCCCACACATGGTGAAAAAACTCGCGCCAACCCAGCTCAAACACCAGCTTGTCGTCGTAGCCCAGCCGGTGGTGCGCGGCCACGGTGCGGGCTACTTCGGGTAGGCTGATAACGCCGTGCGTAAGATAAGGCGACAGGCCTGTTACGCCGCCGTCCAGCGCGTTGCGTGTGCGGGCGTAAGCTGACGGGCTAATGTGCGCGGCGCGCGCGTGCGCGCTAGCGTAGCTGGGCTCAAAATGGCGCAGGCTGGCTGGCACGCCCAGTGCGTCTAACAGGGCCGTATGCTGCGGCGGCATCTGGGGCGATGCGGTGTCGTTAAAGTCAATAGCGTGTTGAACTGGTGTTGGCATGCACTGGCTTAAAGCCCAACCTGTAATATCTATTGCTCAATCAAGTTAACCCAAGCGAGAAGCGCTTATTTAACTTCTGCCAAAAACTTCTCTACTTGCGCTGCAGCTATAGCACCCGGCACGCGGTTGCCGTCGGCAAAAATCAAGGTAGGGGTGCCGGTGATTTTGTGCTTTTTGCCAAACTCTACGTTACGGGCTAACGCTGTCGCGTCACACGTTGCGCCCTCAGCTGGGGTGTCGGCGTTTTTCACCATCCAGTCGGTCCAGGCCTTGGCGCGGTCTTTGGAGCACCAAATGTTCTTGCTGCGGTCGGTGGAGGCTTGGCCCAAAATGGGGTACAGAAACATGTACACCGTGACGTTGTTAACATTTTGCAGATCCGTCTCAAAGCGTTTGCAGTAGCCGCAATTAGGGTCTTCAAACACGGCTACTTTGCGTTTGCCGTTACCGCGTACCACGGTAAAGGCGTCTTTCAGGGGTAGCGTGTCAAAATCGATCTCGGTGAGTTTGGCTACGCGGTCTTCGGTGAGGTTGCGTTTATTTTTAGTGTCGATCAAGTTGCCTTGGATGAAAAAGTTACCCTCTGCATCGGTGTAGAAAATGTCGGTGCCGCCCACGCGCACTTCAAACAAACCAGGCATGGCAGTTTTGGTAATTTCGTCAATTTTGGGCAAATTGGGCAGGCGCTCGCTTAAGTTTTTGCGAATCACAGCGTCTTGGCCAAATGCCACTACAGCGCTGGCCACTAGCGCCAGTGCGGTTAAAAATTTAAAAATAGTTTTCATGACTTACGTTTCCAGTGGACAAGAAGATTGAGACAAATTTTACGGGAGAAAGTTGCATCAGATGTTACCGCTTAGACCGTGACTACCACCGCCCATACTGCCGCCCGCACTGCCGCCCATGGCCCGGCGCATCACCAGCGCCTTGACAGGTGCCAGCGCGTCAAACCCACGCATGCCCCAATTGCGCAGGGCGCGTACGCGCGGGTCGGTGTGGGCAAACAAGCGCTGCAGGCCATCAGTGGCCAGCCGCAGCGCGGCCGCCTCGCCTTGGCGTGCGCGCTCGTAGCGGCGCAGCAGGCGCATGTCGCCGAAGCTGCGGAAATATTCTTTGTTAGACAACACTGTTGCTAGTTCAATGGCATCACCCAATCCCAAATTCAGCCCCTGCCCGGCCAGCGGGTGCACAGCGTGTGCAGCGTCGCCTGCCAGCGCCCACGCTGCTGTGTTGTCAGCTGCGTTACCCGCCGCTGCGGCCAAGCCCGTGCCTACCCAGCGCTGGGCTTGGGCCAATTGCAGAGGCCACGTAGCGCGGTGACTGGCCAGTGTCATTGTGCCCAGCATGTGGTCGCACGCCTGCTGCAGCTGGGCGCAAAACTGCGCGTCGTCTAGCGCCATCAGTTGGGCTGCGTGTTCAGTTTGCACCGACCACACCAGCGCGACAAAATTGCCAGCTTGTCCCGGCGAAGTTTGGTCCAAAGAAGCTTGGCGCGGCAGCAGCGCGCACACTTCGCCGCCTTGCATCCACTGCCACGCGGTGGACTGGTGCGGCGCGCTGGTTTGCACTACGGCGGCTATCGCGGTTTGGTCATACGCAGTTTGGGTAAATTCAACACCCGCTATTTGGCGGCTGGCGCTGCGTGCGCCTTCGCAAATTACCGTCAGCACCGCAGGCTGGGGAGCTGACAGTAATGTAATGTCAGGGCCGAAAGACACTGCCGTGTCTAGCAAAGTTTCTAGCGCAGCAGCGTCGACGATCCATGCCAACGCCTCGGCTTGCAGGCTGGCGGCGTCAAACTGTACGCGGCCTGCACCAGCATTCGTGCGGGCACTTTTAGTTGCACGAATATGGGTATCGGCATGGGTATCAGCACTGGTATCGGCATCGGGCGGGCTGTCGTCACGGTCACCCTGTACAAGAATATGCTGCACCGCGCAGGCTTGCTGCGGCCAAGCGCGCAGACCAATCAGCGCAGCGCGAGACGCGGCATTGAGCGCAAAAGCGCGAATGTCGGCTTGCGCAGTGGCGGCTGAATGCACAAGCACGGGCGATTGCACCAGCCCCACACGAATACGCTTGCGCGCCAGCAGCAAAGCCAAAGTTTTGCCCACTACGCCAGAGCCACGAATACAGATATCTATTGCCATAGCGCCATTGTAGAGACGTGCTGCCATAGACCCTTTAAACTCGCTGGCAACAACCCTAAAACGCCGCTGCGATTGCCTTGGCACTTACTGCACCCCCCGCACCGCCGCACTGCCCATAACCCCCACCTTGAAAATCACACCGTTATGACTATCCCAGCTGACTCTTCACAGATTGATACCTCCGCGTTCGATACCTCCACGTTCAATATTCGGGCCAGCATTCAAAACCTGTTTGTCTACCCCGTCAAATCGTGCGCAGGCGTGGCCGTACCCGAGGCGATACTGACCGAGACGGGCCTAGAGTTTGACCGTGCTTGGATGGTGGTGCAAGCGCAAGGAGAGGCACAAGGCGCATTTGTCAGCCAGCGCGAGCTGCCGCGCATGTGCCTGATTCAGCCCACCCTAAAACACTACGAGATGGTGCTGCGCGCCCCCGGCATGCTGGCACTGCACATTGCGCTAGACGCCGTAGAGCAGCCCTGCCGCGCTAACGTGTGGGGGCACGACTGCGCAGCGTATGACATGGGCGACGTGGCCGCGCAGTGGTTTACCGACTTTTTGGCGCAAGATTTACCTGCAGGCCGCGCCGCACAAAAGCTGCGCCTAGTGCGCTTTGACCCCGCGCACCAACGCCTGTCTAACAAAAAATGGACCGGCGATATTGATGCGTTAAACCAGTTTAGCGACGGTTACCCTGTGTTGGTGGTCAGCCAAGCGGCGCTGGACGATTTAAACACCCGCTTGGCGGCGCTTGGCCACGCGGCAGTGACCATGCCGCGCTTTCGCCCCAATATCGTGCTGGCTGGCCTAGAAGCGCACGACGAAGACCGGGTGGACGCCCTGCACATCGGCACTGCCCAGGGCGTGGTGCAACTGGCACTGGTCAAGCCCTGCCCGCGCTGCCCTATACCTAACGTCAACCCCAGCACGGGCGTGCCCAGCCCCGAGGTGGGCGACACCTTGCAAAGCTACCGGCAAGACGCGCGGGTAGACGGCGCAGTGACTTTTGGCATGAATGCGGTGACACGGCTAGGGTTTGACCATGTGCTGCGGGTGGGGCAAACGGTGGGGGCGAATTACGTTTTTTGAGGGTCAAGGCAGGCTAAGGGCGAAAGCGGACTGCCGGACGCGAAAGGCGCGAAAGTTACGCTAAGGACGCGAAAAAGAAGGCACATCACATCGCATACACTTAAGCCCCTAATTTGGAACTGACATCATGAGCTTGAAGTGTGGCATCGTAGGCCTACCTAACGTAGGCAAATCAACCCTGTTTAACGCGCTGACAAAAGCAGGCATTGCAGCAGAAAACTATCCCTTTTGCACCGTCGAGCCTAACGTCGGCATTGTCGAGCTGCCCGACGCACGCTTGCAGCAGCTGGCTGCCATCATCAGCCCCGAGCGCATCGTGCCTGCGATTGTCGAGTTTGTGGACATTGCGGGCTTGGTAGCGGGTGCCAGCACCGGCGAAGGCCTGGGCAACAAGTTTTTAGAGCACATTCGCCAAACCGACGCCACTATCAATGTGGTGCGCTGCTTTGTTGACGACAACGTGATCCACGTGGCCGGCAAGGTTGACCCGATCAGCGATATTGAAGTAATACAAACCGAGCTGTGCTTGGCCGACCTGACCGCCGTAGAAAAAGCCCTGCACCGCGTCACCAAAACCGCCCGTTCGGGCGACAAAGAATCTATCAAACTGGTGGCGATTTTAGAAAAATGCCAAGCCGCGCTGAACGAAGCCAAGCCGGTGCGCACCATCGACTTCAGCAAAGAAGAAAAGCCGCTTTTGGCACAGTTCTTTTTAATTACCGCCAAACCGGCGATGTTTGTGGCCAACGTGGCCGAAGACGGTTTTATCAACAACCCATTTTTAGACCGCCTGACCGCCTTTGCCACCGCACAAAACGCCCCGGTTGTCGCTATCAGCGCCAAGATGGAAGCTGAAATGAGCGAGATGAGCGACGAAGACCGCCAAATGTTCTTAGAAGAATTGGGCCAAACCGAGCCGGGTTTAAACCGCTTAATCCGCGCCGCCTTCAAACTACTGGGCCTGCAAACCTACTTTACAGCGGGCGTGAAAGAAGTACGCGCCTGGACCATCCACGTAGGCGACACGGGCCCGCAAGCGGCGGGCGTGATTCACACCGACTTTGAAAAAGGCTACATCCGCGCGCAAACCATTGCCTTTGATGACTACATAAACTTCAAAGGTGAGCAAGGGGCCAAAGACGCTGGCAAGATGCGGGCTGAGGGCAAGGAATATGTGGTCAAAGATGGCGACGTGATGAACTTCTTGTTTAGCAGCTGATATTTAATTTTAAGTGTTTTAGGGCTTTTAGGCCGTAGAACCTGCTCAAGCAGCTATTGAATTAATAGTATTCTGCTTTCCTGGCTAGACGTTTAACTCCCCCTTAGCGATGCATGGTGTCCTTGTTAACCTTGGATGGGCGGTGGGGTTGAACTCCCCCTTGGCAATGCATGGCATCCTTGTTTACCTTGGACGGGCGGCGTGACATGTCTTTCGCGAAAAAATCTCCGCGAACACGCGCGTGAGCTAGTAGTTATATTGATTTGGTGGGCCACGCCTCGCTACAATTTTTTCATCGACACGCTCACACCGCTCACCCTGTTTGATGTGGTAGTTTGAAGGCACGCGTGCCGGGTTGAACGTAGAAAGGTCAGTGCGAACGACCGCAGCGTGTGTGACAGCCTCAATCTGCGTGACCATCAGTGCGTATGCCCTTAGCCCACTACAAGCGACCGGATGTGGCGTGCTAGAACAAGGAATCTTAAACCTAGAAAAACCACAAAGACCGTGCATTAACGCACACCGCGTTGGCATAAAAGCAACCTATACTGCCCCGCATGCACGATCTACTTCACCGCTTAGTGGCCCAATATTCGCTTACCAACGACAAGGCCGCACGCCTTTGGCAACTGTCTCGCGTACACGAAAAACCAGCCCATGTCGGTACCAACACAGAGCGGGGGCTGGGCATGTTAGCGGCCCTGTTGCTAGGCGTGGAGTTGATATTTTGGATAGCGGCCAACTGGCAAGACCAGTCGCGGCAATTTAAGTTTTATTTAATCCAAGGCGTGCTGCTGGCCAGCATGGCGGGTGCGCTGGCGTGGCCGCGGGGGCGCAATGCTTTGCTGCTGTTGGCTACTTTGGCGCTGGGCGGTTTGTTAGCTTTTATTGGGCAAACTTACCAAACCGGGGCTGACCCGTGGCAGCTGTTTGCGGCTTGGGCTGCGCTGGCACTGCTGTGGGTGGTGGCAGCGCGCAGCGACGGGCTGTGGGCGCTGTGGGTGTTGATTGTGGGCATGGGCATTGCGCTGTGGTCGGGCAGCCATTTGATGAACCCGATAGCCAATATTGACCGCATGTTTTGGGGCGCTAGGTACCGCAGCTACCTTACGCCGATGATGTGGGCGCTGCTGGTGCTGGTGATAGCACTGGTCACCCGTTTAAGCCTGCGTGCCCCTAGCGGTGAAGTTACCGGGCGCTATGCGCTTCGGCTAGCTGTGTTTTTTGCGCTCGGTGCGTGGTGTACCTACGGTTTGTGGGACTTATTCAGAGAGCAGCCTTCTATCTACATGGTCAACGCCCTGCTGGTGGTGGGCACTGCAGTCATCGCTTGGCTGGCCAAACCACGTGACATTACGCTGATAGCCATGGTGGTGCTGGCGCTGGATGCGATGTTTTTAGGGCTGGTGTTGCGTGCTTTGTTCTACGGTAGTGGTGCTTCGTCTGACCCCACTGGCCAAGTGCTTATCTTTGGCCTGGTGGCAGCGGTGACGGTGGGCTTGAGCGGCCAGTGGATTTACAAACTGCAAAAACAAGAGGGCGCAGCATGACAGCAGACAACCAACTCGTGCTGGCCGCGCAAGCCGAAGGCCTGCTGCCACCCACCGCTACTGAAGCACTAGACGAGCCCAGCCCGTCGTGGGTGATTACCGCGCTCAGCTTGGTCGGCGCGCAGTTTGCAGTGTGGCCGTTTTTAATCTTCTTGTTTTTGCTGCTGGGCAGCAACGTATTTGACAGACCGTTAGTTGCGTTCATTGTGGCCGCTGTGTTGGTAGTGCCAACCGTCGCGGGCCTGCGCAGCAAGCTGCCCATGTTTATGACGCATTTGTGCTTTACCTTGATGCTGACTGGCGTAGCGCTGCTGGTGTATTCGCTGACAAGCATCTTAAATTTCACAGCGATGCTGTTGGTTCTTTTAGTATTTCAGCTGGGCATCGCCATGCTGGTGCGCGTGCCGTGGGTGCAGCGCTTGATGGGCTTGGGCGCGGCCATCACTTTTATGATGATTGCGCCGGGCTTGTATCTAGAACGCAGTGTGTTTGCTATGGCTTATAGCTTTCCACTCACACTCAATGCAGTGCTGCTGGCCTTACTGTGGGCCGCGTGGTGTATAGCTGAGGCCCGCCTGTCACCGTCTAAGCTGGCGCGCAACACAGCGGGCTTTGCAGATGGCGTAGGCGTAGCGCTGCTGGTGGCAGTAGTCTTTGGAAGTGGTGCAGCTTTTATGGTCAGTGGCAGCAGGATGGGGTCGGCAGATTCAGACACCGCAGGCCAAGCTGCTTTATTTGCTTTGAACTGGGTAGTTGCGCTGCAAATGCTATTGACCATCGCCGCGTGGTGGTGGCTGACCAAACGCTGGGCTTTGACAGCGCCCGACAAACGCCGCGAGTGGGCTGCGCTGACGGTGGTGTACCTGTGCTTGGTAGTGTTTAGCTTTTTTACCGCTGATGGCGGCGTGGTAGCTGTGGTGGGCACCGTAGCGCTGGCCACTGGGCACAAGCGCATGGTAGGTTTGGCCCTGCTGGTGCTGCTGGCACAACTGTCGGGCTTTTACTATGCGCTGGGCTGGCCTTTGGCTAGCAAAGCTGGCTTGCTGGCCCTAGTGGGGGCGTTTTTAGGCGCGTTTTTATGGGCATTGCGCAGGCAGTTCAGCGCAGTTAACGCGCAAGCCTTAGGCCATCGCAGCGCAGCATCCACCTCTGGCACTAAGCGCCCCGGCTTAACGCTCGGGTTGCTAGCCGCTGGCACGGTGCTGGCGCTGGGTGCGGCCAACTACGACGTGATGAAAAAAGAGCAAGTCATCAGCGGTGGCCAAAAAATCTACATCCCATTGGCCCCGCGCGACCCACGATCATTAATGCAAGGCGACTACATGGCGCTGAACTTTGCCCTGCCCGGCGGTATACGCAACACATTGGATGGCGATGACGATGACCGCAATTTGCAAAGCGCTACCGTGGTGGCCCAGCTGGATGCACGCGGTGTAGCCACGGTGCTGCGCGTGGCCGACACATCTACGCGCGAGGCACTGGCCAAGGATGAAATTTTGCTACCCTTGCTGCGCAAAAACCGCGACTGGACGCTGGTAACCGATGCGTTTTACTTCTCCGAGGGCAAAGGCGAGCCGTTCAAGCAAGCCAAATTCGGCGAGTTTCGCGTACTGCCCGACGGGCGCGCACTGCTGGTGGGGCTGGCGGACGAACAACTTAAACCACTGGAGCCTGCTAAGAATAAACGCACCGCACGCGAGTTGGAGCTAGATGCGGAGCAGGAGAGCAAGATGCAAGAAGAGCAAGAGGCTGTGCCGAGTGCTGCTAAGGCAGTTTCGTCGGTTAATTGAACTGCCCCTCTGCGAATATGTTGCTTCGTTGTTTACCTTGGACGAGCAGCGGGTGTTGGGTTCCCTCTTGGCAATGCATGATGTCCTTGTTTACCTCGGACGGGCGGCGTGACATGTCTTTCGCGACAAAATCTGCGCGAACACGCGCGTGAGATAGCGGTTATCTTGAGCTGGTTTGCCGCGCCTCGCTACGATTTTTTCATCGACACGCTCACACCGCTCACCCTGTTCGATGTGGTAGTTTCAATGCACGCGCGCCGTACGGGCGCAAAAGGGGTCTAAGCAAAATTGATATTACGCCGAAGATTCTTTACTGTCCTAGCACTTCGCAGTCACGCAGCACCGCACGGCATGCCCATGCCAAACGGACCTGCGGCCCTTTATTGTTTGTCATAGGCACACCGAACGTTGCTGCGCTCCACTGGCGTGG
>JAYSWJ010000110.1:0-1860 GCA_043718065.1 Polaromonas sp. | reverse complement strand
GGCCCACTTTGGCAAAACCATAGCCTTGCGCGGTGTCGATGATTTGGCCTACGAAGGCATAGGGTGCATTGGCGTCTGCGCGGATGTGTAGCTCGGGTTGCGGGTTGCGCGCGGCTACTTGGCTTAAGTAGCTAGACAAGGTTTGCAGGTCGGGGGCAAAGCTTTCGTTAAAGTAAAAATTGCCTACACGGTCAATACTGATCACCACATAGTCACCGCTGGTGTCACGCTTTTGTGCGGTCTCTATCGGCAGGTTTAAATTGACGGTGGCGCTGACCACGGGGATGGTGAGCAAGAAGATAATTAGCAGCACCAGCATCACGTCTACTAAAGGCGTGGTGTTGATCTCGGCCATCCAGCCGTCTTCGTCGTCTGCGCCATCGCTGGCGGTGTACATGGCCATGGTTTTACGCTTTCGGTTCGTCGCTAGGCTTGCTGTCAGCGGTCAAAGTGCTGGACAGCAGAACGATGTGTAGCTTGGCACCAAAGCTGCGTACTGATTCGAGCGCGAGTTTGTTTTTGCGCAGCAGCCAGTTGTAGCCAAACACTGCGGGTACGGCTACTGCCAAGCCAATAGCAGTCATGATGAGTGCCTCGCCCACGGGGCCTGCCACGCGGTCAATCGACGCTTGGCCGGACGCGCCGATTTTGACCAGCGCGGTGTAAATCGCCCACACCGTGCCGAACAAGCCGACGAAGGGCGCGGTGGAGCCGATGGTGGCCAGCACGGCCATACCTTCTTGCATGCGGGTTTGCACTTTGGACAGGGCTTGCTCGATGGCACGGATGATCCAGGTGTCGTAGTCCACGCGCGGTTTGAGATTGCTAAATTGGCGCACCGCGTCGTAGCCTGATTCGGCAATAAACCGCAGCGGGTTGTCTGCGCCCAACTTGGCGGAGTTAGCCGCAAACTGCTGCACTTGACTGAAGGCGGCGTGGCCTTGCTGCGATTGCTCACGCAACTTGCGCAGGGCAATGTATTTGCTGACCAGCACATACCAACTGGCTATCGACATGATGGCCAGCAGCAGCAAGCAGCCTTTGGCTACCCAGTCGCCTTGCGACCAGATGGCCCCTAGGCCGTAGGGGTTGGCTGCAGCGCTGGCCGCGTTAGATGCGGCGGCAGACACCGATGCGGTGGCAGTGGAGACGGTTTGGGCAGCTGCTGTGCTGATTAAGGATAAGTTCATAGCGGGTTACCTTTTACATTTATCTTCGTACAGTTTTTGTAGCGTGGTGAGCACGCCAAACAGCCCCTGGAAGGTGCCTTTGGCTTTGTCATTGGGGGGCGGCTTTAAGCAATCGATATCGCCTGCAGCGTCGACAGCTTCGGCAAACGGGTCACGCGGCTTGGGGTTGAGCTGGGCGTTAGCACGCTCGGCCAAACTGCCGCCTGGGGTGGCCAAGGGCGGGCGGTAGGGGTACGCAGGCTGGGTGCGCGGCAGGTTGAGGTTAAGCGGTGGGCGGGCTGTGCCTGGCGCGGCGGCGCTACCTGTACCGGTGGATGCGCCACTGGCTGCCCCGGCTGCGGCGCCAGTTGTGGCACCTGTCGTCGCTCCTGCTGTTGCACCGCTACCTGCGGCGGGCGCTGTAGCGGGTGCACTCCAGCCAGCGTTGGCGGCTGGCGCTGCAGGTGTGGTCACTGCTGTGGGGGCTGCAGTGGGTGGCGTTGGTGTAGTGGGCACGGCCACTGCACGTGCAGGTGGTGCAGGCACGGATGCAGGGGTGGGAGCCGACGCAGGAACGGGCACTGGGGCGGGCGCGGGCGTCGGCGCGGGGCCGGGTACAGGCGGTAGGGGCACCGGTGGAGGAGGCGCTGGCGGGGGAAGTACCGGAGCAGGTGGCGCGGGCGGTGGGGGC
>JAYSWJ010000109.1:0-4705 GCA_043718065.1 Polaromonas sp. | reverse complement strand
CGCTTTCCCAGCGGGCTTGCCATGCGGCGTCGCTGGGAGCGGCAGCGGCGCGCAAGGTTTCTTCGGCTGTATATTGCAGGCCGCGTTTGTAGCAAATATCTTCTAGCTGGGCCAGTACATCTTGTACCAGTTTATCGCGCTGCAGGTCGGTAGGTGCACGCATGTCTAGGCTGAACTGGCAGCGGCTTGGCACTACGTTGACCGAGCCATTGGGCACCTGCAGCGTGCCGATGGTGGCTACCGAGCATCCGTGGGGTGACTGGTCGTCTTGCAGTGCCCGCTGCTCTAGGTACAGCGATAGTTCGGCCACAGCTGCGGCAGCGTCACGCCGCCGGTTCATGGGCGTAGTGCCAGCATGGCTGGCCATGCCGATCACCTCGCACTGCATACGCACGCTGCCGTTGATGCTGGTGACAATGCCCAGCGGTAGGTTCAGCTCATTGAGCACGGGGCCTTGCTCAACATGCACTTCGACAAAGCCTAGGTAGTTGGCAGGGTCGCGTTGTACGCCAGCGATGTTGGCGGGATTCAGGCCAGCGTGTGCCATAGCGGCGCGCATACTGATGCCATCAGCATCGGTTTGGTCTAACCACGCAGGGTTGAACTGGCCCAGCAGCGCACCCGAGGCAAGGAAGGTGGCTTTGTAGCGCTGGCCTTCTTCTTCGGCAAAGGCCACCACTTCTATGCCAAACGGCAGCCGTTTATCCGCCAGGTGCAGCTGGCGTACGCACAGCATGGGGGTATAAAAACCCAAGCGGCCATCGTATTTGCCGCCGTTGCGCACCGTGTCGTAATGGCTCCCGGTGAGCAAATATGTAGGTGTTTTAGCGGTTTCACCCAAGTAAATACTGCTCAACCAGCTATTACTTTCATAGCGACCTACTACATTACCTACCGCATCAATGGCTACGCTGTCAAAGCCGCAGTCGCGCATGTCTTGCGCAATCTGCGCGGCGCAGGCGCGGTGCGCGTCGGTGAGGTAAGTCACGGTAAGCAGGCCTTGTTCTTTGAACCCCGGGTCGCTGTGCTGGGCCAATAATTCTTGCCAATCCCACAACGTATTGCCCAAATCGGGTGGGCTGGCAAACTTGTCGTTTAAGCGGATTTCTGCAATGCGGTGGATTTGGCGCAGGCACTCTTGCAGCTCAAAATCTGGGTGGCCGTGCAAGCGCCGCTGCAATGTAGCGACGATTTGCTGGCGCGTTAAACCTGTGCCGCGCGGCCCGCGCACCGCCAAAATAAATGGCCAGCCAAATTTGGCGTGGTAGTCGCTATTAAGCTGCTGCAACTGGGCAAACTCTTGCGGTGTGCAGTGCGTTAGGCCCGCTTTTTTTTGCTCGGTGGTCGATTCTGCGGTGAGCGATTGGTCTACCATGGCTTTGCCCGCCAGCTCGGGGTGGGCGCGTACCAAGGCGATCTGGGTTTCGCGGCTGGCTTGGCTTACAGCCACAGTTAGCGCGTGCTTTAGTGCCGCCAAGGATGCAAAAGGGCGATGCACTAGGGCGCTTTGGGCTATCCAAGGTGAATGCTCGTACACGCCGTCCAGCAGCGCCAAAGCCTCGGCGGGCGTTGCAGTGTTCAGCTGCGCTAGCGTGAGGCTCATAACGCCGCCTTCACGGGGTGCGCCGTGCGCCAATGCTGCGCAATTTGCACACGCTGCGCCACCCACACCTGGCTGTGTTTTTCTATATGGTCTAAAAAGCGCTGCAGCGCCACGACGCGCCCTGGTCGACCAAGAATGCGGCAATGCATGCCGATGCTCATCATCTTGGGGGCGTTCAGGCCAGCGGGGTCGCCCTCGGCGTACAGCGCGTCAAAAGTGTCCTTCATGTACTGAAAAAACGGGTCTGCGTGGGCATAGCCCTGCGGCAATGCAAAGCGCATGTCGTTGCAGTCCAGCGTGTAGGGCACGATGAGTTGGTGCTTATCGCTACCGTCGGTCTTGCGCACTTGCATCCAAAACGGCAGATCGTCGCCGTAGTAGTCGCTGTCGTAGGCAAAACCGCCGTAGTCTGCCACCAAGCGGCGTGTTTGGGGGCTGTCGCGGCCGGTGTACCAGCCTGCGCCGTGCATGTGGCGTGGCGCGCCTTCTTGCTGCCCCGTCATTTTAAAAATCGATGCCATCGCTAGGCGCATATGCTCGCGTTCGGTGGCTTCGTCAATGTTTTGGTAGTTAATCCACTTGTAGCCGTGGCACGCAATCTCGTGACCTAGTTCGACAAACGCTGCAGCCACATCGGGGCTGCGCTCTAGCGCAGTGCTGACACCAAACACTGTGAGCGGTAGTTTACGTTTTTCAAACTCACGCAATATGCGCCATACCCCAGCGCGTGCGCCATATTCGTAAATACCTTCCATGCTGATGTGCCGCGCAGTGTAGGATGGCGGGTTGAACATTTCGCTTAAAAACTGCTCGCTACCCGCATCGCCATGCAGCACGGAATTTTCGCCACCCTCTTCGTAATTAAGCACAAACTGCACTGCAATGCGTGCACCACCGGGCCACTGGGCATGCGGCGGTGTGCGGCCATAGCCTGCCAGGTCGCGCGGGTAACCTTGGCTTGCAGTGGGCGTGCTGTTGTAGACCATAGCTATAGCAGGCGTAATTACTGGCGGCTGGCTATGGGCGATTGCACGGTAGCCAGCTCAACCTGCATGGTCGATGCGTACATCGAATCAAATACAGTGGCAACATCGGACGCTGGCGGCTTGCGGTCAAACGCGAGGTTACTCACAACATTCAGCAAATGCTCTTCCATCAAACGCACCGCTAAATTCTCGTCCTTGGCTACCATTGCTCCCACGATACGAATATGTTCTTGGTTAGAGTCATGCGCGCCTTGCACGCTTTGGTACATCAGGGTAATGAGTGCGCAGCGTGCAATCAGGTCGCGTAGCATTTGCACCAATACATCGTTGCCAATCAGCGTGGCAATCAAGATGTGAAACTTGCCCAGCATGTCGCCACGGGTAGACGCATTGTTATTAGCCAAAGCTGCTTTTTCAGCAATTAAATGTTCGCGCAGTTCGCGGATTTGTGGTGGGTTGATTTGCCGCACAAACATGCGCGTCATCTCCGCCTCCACCATGCGGCGCACCTCAAACACTTCTTGCGCTTCTTGCAGCGACGGCGACGCTACAAACGCACCGCGCGCAGGCTCAATTACCACCAAGCGCTGCTGCTCTAGCTGGTACAGCGCTTGGCGCACCAGGGTGCGCGATACGCCAAAGTGATCGGCCAACTTTTGCTCTACCAGCTTCGCGCCGGGTTGCAAACGGTGCTCGACAATCGCTTTGTACAGCGACTCTACAATGTGGGTGGTGGTTGATTCCATGAATACATCTTTAGTTGTATAAAATTGTATACAAACAAGTGGACAATCGCAATGTCTTCCTTTAAAAACCGATGGTTGACCCGATTATTTTTTCGATCTAATCTGGACAGGCCAGTGAAAGCAGTAACTTATGGGACTTTCAACGCACGTTCTCGACACCGCGCACGGCGGCCCTGCAGCGGGTATGTTTGTGGCACTGTCCACAGTATCTGGTGGTGTAGCCACACTGGTAAAACGATTTACCCTCAACGCTGATGGTCGCAACCCAGACGGGCCATTGGTGGACAACGCTTCACTCAAATCGGGGCAATATCGGCTGAGTTTTGATGTGGCGGCCTACTACAGGTTGCGTGGCGTGGAGTTGCCCGAGCCTGCCTTTTTAGACGTAGTGCACATAGACTTTGGCATCGCCCACGCAGACCAGCACTACCATGTGCCATTGCTGTGCACGCCTTGGAGTTATTCGACGTATCGGGGGAGTTAAGGCGCAGCAAGTTGCTAAAGTAGTTTGGCTTAACCCTTAAATTCAGGCAAGTCACGTACTGGCTGGGTTGGCGGTCTGTCACCTGCCCTCATACTGGGGTACCAGAAATCGGTCAGTCGACAGACCGCCAACCCAGCCGCAAACATAGTAGCGCGCCAACGGTAGTTTCGTCACAGGTTTTGTAGTCAACACCCTATCGCCTGAGACCACCTCTAACTCTGTCAAAAATAAGTCAAACTTCCGCCGCACAATACAACCAGTCAATCACAAACCTAAATTTATATGCAAAACCGCCGCCTAACCCTCAAGAATATTGCTCAAGCAGCTACGGTATTAGTAGCAAGCCCAATGCATGTCTTTGCGCAAACCAGCAATGACAAACCTATCAAAATCATCGTACCTTTCGCACCCGGCGCAGGCACCGACGCTGTAGGTAGGCTGATGGCGCAAAAGCTCAGCGAGATATTGGGTGTACCTGTGGTGGTAGACAACCGCACCGGCGCCAGTGGTGCCATTGGCGCTAAATACGTGGCCGATGCAGCGGCTGACGGCAATACCTTGCTGCTGGCCGCCGCCCCATTTACCACCGTGCCCGCAGCGCTACCCAACGCAGGCTACGACCCTGTGCGCCAGTTTGCAGCGGTGGGCATGATCGCCAGCGGCCCGCTGGTGTGGGCGGTTAACAAAGATTTGCCAGTCAAAAATTTGGCCGAGCTGATCGCGCTGGCCAAAAGCAAACCCGGCGCACTGAACTACGGCTCGGCAGGGGCGGGCGGCATCAACCACCTGGTGCTAGAAATGCTTAAAAATCGCAGCGGCACTTTTATCACCCATATCCCGTACCGCGGCATTGCCCCCGCCACGATGGACATGATTGGCGGGCAAA
>JAYSWJ010000108.1:0-1871 GCA_043718065.1 Polaromonas sp. | reverse complement strand
GCCCTGAGCCACCAGCTCGTGGTGCGTGCCTTGCTCCACCAGTTTTCCGTGGTCGAGCACCAAAATGCGATCAGCTTGCTGAACGGTGGCCAGGCGGTGGGCAACCACGAGTGTGGTGCGGCCCTTCATAGCCGATTCAAGCGCGGCCTGCACCATGCGCTCACTTTCGGCATCAAGTGCGCTGGTGGCTTCGTCCAGCAGCAGCAGTGGCGAGTTTTTCAGCATTGCCCGTGCAATTGCGATGCGCTGGCGCTGCCCTCCGGAAAGGCGCACGCCGCGCTCGCCTAAAAAGGTGTTGTAGCCCTCGGGTAGCTTGCTTACAAACTCATCGGCAAAGGCATCTTTGGCGGCAGCTAGCACCTGTTCATCCGTCGCATCGGGCCGGCCATAGCGAATGTTCTCCATCGCGTTGACGGAGAAAATCACCGCGTCTTGCGGCACCACAGCAATAGCACCCCGCATCGCAGCTAACGACAAATCTGCCAGCGGCGTGCCATACAGTTCAATACTGCCGCTCTGCGGATCATAAAAACGCTGCAACAACTGAAACACTGTGGTTTTGCCAGCACCACTTTCGCCTACTAGGGCCACCGTCTCGCCTGGGGCTACGCTGAGGCTGATATTGTGCAGCGCAGGCTGGCTAGGGCGTGATGGGTAGTGAAAGTTAGTTGCTACGAATTCTATAGCTGGTTGAGCAGTAGATATTTGGACTACAGGGCTATTTTTCTTAGAAATGATGCGTGACGGAGCATGCAGCAGCTCCATCAGTCGCTCAGTGGCACCGGCAGCGCGCACCAGGTCGCCATACACCTCGCCCAGCACGGCAAACGCGCTGGCCAGAATAATGACGTAGACGACAGTCTGCCCTAAATGCCCTGCTGTGATCTCACCCTTCATCACCGCTTGGGTGCCTTGGTACAGGCCCCACAGCAGCGCTGCGCTGGTGGCAATAATGATGAACGCCACTAAGGCAGAGCGTGTTTTGTTGCGCCGAATGGCCGTGATAAATGCGTTTTGCGTCGACGCATCAAACCGCGCCGACTCGCGCGCCTCTGCCGTGTAGCTTTGCACCACCGGAATAGCGTTTAAGACTTCAGCCGCAATCGCACTCGAGTCGGCCACGCGGTCTTGGCTGGCGCGCGAGAGCTTGCGCACGCGGCGGCCAAACCAGATGGACGGCAGCACAATCAGCAGCAGCCCGCCCAGCACCTGGCCCATGACCAGCGGATTCGTCCACACCAGCATCGCCAGCGCGCCCATGCCCATCACACCATTGCGCAGCCCCATGCTCAGCGACGAGCCCACGACAGACTGCACCAGCGTGGTGTCAGCCGTTAAGCGCGACAAAACTTCACCCGTTTGCGTGGTCTCAAAAAATTCAGGCGACTGGTGCAGCACATGGCCATACACCGCGTTGCGCAGGTCAGCGGTGACCCGCTCGCCCAGCCAGCTGACCATGTAAAACCGCGCCGCGCTGAACAAGCCCAGCGCCACCGACACAGCGAACAGTTCAAAAAAGTGCCCCCGCAGCGCCAACAGCGTAGCGCCTTTGTCAGCATCGGTTGCGCCCGTGGCCAACCCACCATCAATCAACCCACGCAACGCCACCGGAAAGATCAGCGTCGCCACCGCAGCCAATACCAAAAACAGCCCGGCCAAAGCAATACGCCCGCGGTAAGGGCGTAAAAAAGGCAGCAGCCCAGACAGCGAACGCGGCTGGCCTTTGGGTTTATCGTGGGTGGTGTTTGCCATTACGCACTAGCCTTCGGATCAGTAGTTCTAGGATTTTCGGACAAGGTAGGAAGCTTTCATTCGATTTCCAATAAAGCAATAGCTTGCAGCCGCTGCATTACTGTAGCTGCGCGGATAGG
>JAYSWJ010000107.1:0-12048 GCA_043718065.1 Polaromonas sp. | reverse complement strand
CATGGTCGAAGGCGCGGGCAGCGACGACTACCGCCTGGTCAAAACCATGCTGTACGCCCGGCCCGACCTGATGCACCACATGCTGGCGATCAACGCTGACGCCGTGGCCCAGTATTTGAACGCACAAATCGACGCAGGCGCGCAAGCGGTGATGGTGTTTGACAGCTGGGGTGGCGTGCTGGCCGACGGAGCGTTTCAGGCGTTTAGCTTGGCCTACACCCGCCGCGTACTGCAGCAGCTTAAACGCACAGACGCGCAGGGCCATATGGTGCCTCGCATCGTGTTCACCAAAGGTGGTGGTGTGTGGCTAGAGCAGATGAAAAGCCTGCCCTGCGAGGTGCTGGGGCTGGACTGGACGGTTAATTTACAGCAGGCCCGCGCACTGCTGGCCCACGGAACAGATGCTAAAGTGTTACAAGGCAATATCGACCCGAATGTACTTTTTGCCCCGCCCGCCGCTATTGAAAGCGAAGTGGCCAAGGTACTGGCCGCCTTCGGTGCGCCGCACCAAGGCCCGGGCACGGGGCCTGCGCATATTTTTAATTTGGGCCACGGTATCAGCCAACATACCCCGCCCGAGCATGTGGCGGCGCTGGTGGCAGCGGTGCATGCACAATCTAAAGCCATGCGACTGCCAGCGGCAGTTTTAGCCGAGTTGTAGCACACAAAAGCACACTTTTTGGGTTGGGCCAGCGTAACTTATGCACATATTTTTGGCGCACAGCAACAAAACCGCCATTTAGCTAGGGTCTTTGCTATCAATGCTGTAGCCATCGTAAGTGCTTGATTTATAAGGATTTTTAAATCTGCTTGATTAGCAGGCAATGTAGTGAAAGCGTTGGTATTCAAGGCTTTGCAGACTCTCAGGGGGAGATATCAACAAAGTTATCCACAGATTCTTGGGATGAGTGACAAATCTGTGACAAATCAAGCACTTACGCGGTTATCTGCATGTGTATTTTAGGAAAATGGTCTAAAAAGTGGATTTTTGGCTTGCCGTCGTCGTAGCCACCCCCGCCCACAGCGGGGTAGCGCAGCGCCTGACTTATCGAAGTGAGCAGCCGCTAGCCGCAGGCTGCTTGGTGCGCGTACCGCTGGGCCAGCGCGAGGTGCTGGGCATTGTGTGGGGCGAGGCCGCCGCACCCGACACCGATGCCCAGCGTATTAAAACCAAAGACATCATTGCACCCCTGGAGGGCATCGCCCCACTAGACGCTGCTTGGCGCGCCCTGCTCGAATTTGCCGCCCGCTACTACCAGCGCGGCATCGGCGAGGTGGCCCTGGCCGCCCTGCCACCCCAGCTGCGCGAGCTAGACGCCACCCAACTGGCCCGCCGCCACCAGCGGCAAGCCCAGCGCACGGCTAAGCTGGCAGTGGTAGCCGCTAAGGTCACCAAGGCCACCACGGTGCGCGTCGACCCTGCAGCGCACCCAGCGCATGCAGCAGACGAAGAAGACGGTGCAGGCGCAGCGGTCGCAAATGGCCATGCGCTAGCGTCACCACCAGCCCATGCCGATACGCACAGCGCAAGCCCGCCCAGCCAGCAAGAGGCCGACCCAGCCCTATCCCACGCCGCACACCCATTAAGCGTGCAGCAAGCCGAGGTCATCGCCCAGTTTTTTGCGCCTAATGTGGTGGGTGCGCCCGGCACACCGCCGCTGCCCGCCCTGCTGTTTGGTGCCACCGGCAGCGGCAAAACCGAGGTGTACCTGCGCTGCACCCAGCAGGTGCTGCAGGCCTCGCCCAGCGCCCAAGTGCTGGTAATGGTGCCCGAGATTAATCTCACGCCGCAGCTGCAGCAGCGCTTTACCGCGCGCTTTGCCCCCTTGTACGGGGCAGACGCCGTGGTAGCCATGCACAGCGGCATGACGCCTGCGCAGCGCCTGACCAGCTGGCTGGCTGCGCACACCGGGCACGCCCGCATCGTGCTGGGCACGCGCATGAGCGTGTTCGCGTCCCTGCCCGGCCTGCAACTGATCGTGGTAGACGAAGAGCACGACCCCAGCTACAAAAGCCAAGACGGCGCCCGCCACTCGGCCCGCGACCTGGCCGTGCTGCGGGCCAAGCTGCAAACCGAGCATGCGCTGCCATTTGAGCAGGCCCACTCGCCTGCAGCGGCTGATACCAAGCCTGCCGCCTCGGCTGACCCCGCCGCGCCTGATGCCGCTACTGCAGCTACAGCGCCCGCGCCCGCCCCAGCCCCAGCCACAGCCCCAGCCTGCCGCATCATGCTTGGCTCGGCCACGCCGTCGCTAGAAACCTGGCACGCCTGCGACAGCGGCCGCTACATGCGCCTGGCCATGCCCCAGCGCGTAGGCGACGGCGCACTGGCCGCACTGCGCGTAGTCGACATGCGCACCCTGCCCAAAAAAACGCTGTTCGCCCCCGCATTGCTGCAGGCTATCCAGCAGCGCATCGCCCGGGGCGAGCAGTCGCTCATCTTTTTAAACCGCCGTGGCTACGCCCCCGTGCTGGCCTGCGGCGCGTGCGAATGGAAGTCCAACTGCCCCCACTGCAGCGCCTACCGCGTGTTCCACAAAATCGACCGTACCCTGCGCTGCCACCACTGCGGCACCACCGACCGCGTGCCCCGTGCCTGCCCCGACTGCGGCAACATCGACATCGCCCCACTAGGCCGCGGCACCGAGAAGCTAGAAGAGCAACTAGCCCAGGCCCTAGGCATCCGCATGCCCGTGCCAGCGGGCGAGGGCACCAATGTGCACACGGGGATGGGCATGGACGCAGGCGCGCCACCGAGCTCCACCACCGAGCTATTACGCCCCGACGGCAAGCCCGCCGAACTATTACGCCCTGACGGCCGACCGGCCGTCATCGCCCGCATGGACGCCGACACCACCCGCCTCAAAGGTGCGCTAGAGCAGCAACTGGCCAGCGTGCACAGCGGCGACGTAGACATTTTGGTCGGCACCCAAATGATCGCCAAAGGCCATGATTTTCGGCGCATCACGCTGGTGGCTGCCATCAACCCTGACAGCGCCCTGTACAGCAGCGATTTTCGCGCCCCCGAGCGCTTGTTTAGCCTGCTGATGCAAGCCTCGGGCCGCGCCGGGCGCGACGCGGCGTTGCAGGGCGCGCAAATGTGGGTGCAAACCCAGCACCCCGACCACCCGTTGTTTGCGTCCCTCAAAGCGCACGACTACCCCGGTTTTGCCGCCCAGCAGCTGCGCGAACGCGTACAAGCCGGCCTGCCGCCCGCCAGCTACCAGGCCCTTATCCGCGCCGAGGCCCGCACCCAAGAAGCCGCCCAAGCCTTCTTGCAAGCCGCCAGCGCCGCCGCGGTAGACGTGCCAGCCTTTGACCACGTCACCTTGTACCCCAGCGTACCCATGTCCATCCAGCGCATCGCCAACGTAGAGCGCGCGCAAATGCTGGTCGAATCAACCTCCCGCGCGGCGCTGCAAAAATTTTTGTCATCGTGGCAAAGCGTGCTGCGCGCCACCAAAATACCGGGCGTTATCCGCTGGGCCATGGACGTTGATCCGCTCTCGATTTAATAGCTGGTTGAGCAGGCTTTACTTGGGTTGCTAGCTTATTTTTGTTATAAAAATGCCGGTTGGAGTGTTTTTGGCAGTATTTTTGCTGTTGGCTCAATACCGGGTTCGTTGTTCCAGCACGCGCGCTGCTGCAGCGTGTGTCACATGCCAAACGGACCTGCGGCCCTTTATTGTTTGTCATATGACACACGCCACAACAGTGCGCTTGTAGTGGGGCTAAGGTTTGTTTTCTGGCTTGGTTGCTGGGTCGTGACATAGGTAGCGCGCTGCTGCTAGTGCCCGCGAGCATTTGGGGTCAGATCAAAATTCAGGAAGCCACTGCATCCGGCGCGACACCAAGCACGAACGAAATTTTGCTCTGACCCCAATTGCACCTCACCGAAGCACGGGCTGTTAGAAACAAAGCAAAGAACCATGTGACGAGTCGGGTCCGTCTCGATGAAAAATGCGTAGCAAGGCGCGCGTTGTTGAAGGTAGCGCACCAAAGACATCAGTTCGCGCGTGTTTGCGAAGTATTTTTGCAGCGAGATGCCCGGCTCGAGTCCAACTTCCCGGAGAAACGGCCAACCCAAAGACCAACTCAACGGCACACAAACCAAACCAAAAGATCAACATTTACAGGGAAATAAGCGTTTCAAGCCACAGAACCCGCTCAATCAGCTATGCAATCCATAGCAATTAAGACAAAAAAAGCCCCAAGTCTTGCAACTTAGGGCTAGAAATCCACCATCTAGGAGGGTGGAGGAGACAACTGGGAGTGCAGTTTTATTGCACAATAAAGCCAGTATATCGGTCCTATGCTGCAACGCAACAAGATTTACAGAATTTTGTACACAAGCAAAGGGCTATTGTTCAACCAAAGTGGGTCAAAAGTAATGCAATGCACAGTTAGCTGGACAGGTGGCGCGGGCACACGCTCGGGCATGGGGTTTGTGGCCGAAACCGGCAGCGGCCACGTTATTGCCATGGACGGCGCGCCCGACGCTGCCAAACCCGAAAACGGCGGCGCTAACCTAGCCCCACGCCCCATGGAAACCTTGCTGGCCGGCACTGGCGGCTGCACGGCGTATGACGTGGTGCTTATCCTTAAACGCGGCCGCCACGCGGTGCATGGCTGCACGGTTAAGCTCACGTCGCAGCGGGCCGAGACCGACCCCAAGGTGTTTACCAAAATCCACATGCAATTCACCGTCACAGGCCGCGGCATCCCCGCCAGCGCAGTGGAACGTGCCATCGCCATGAGCCACGACAAATACTGCTCAGCCACCATCATGTTGGGCAAAACGGCGATGATTACGACGGGGTTTGAGGTGGTTGAGATTTAAGCGCTGGGCCTTTGCTGTTCTAGCACCTCGCGGTCACGCAGCATTGTTTGGTTCATTGGGCCTTTTACTGTCCTTGCACCTCGCGGTCACGCAGCACCGCACGGCATGCCCATGCCAAACGGACCTGCGGCCCTTTATTGTTTGTCATAAGCATACCGAACGTTGCTGCGCTCCACTGGCGTGGTCGCTGGCAGATGGGCAGATGGGCAGCCGTAGTACTGTTTTATTTACCGAGACTAACGCCGAGCGAAACCCCAGCCCACTACAAGCGACCGGCTGTGGCATAGGCCTATGCTACAGCTGGGCGCGCGCCAGAAAAAATACAAAGATGCAAACCCAAACCCAAAGGCAAAAAACTAAACCACCTTGCAAACCATCATAGCCAACTGGTGCAACGCCACCCACGGGTCAGCCGGCCAGCCGGGTTGCTTTAATCCTTTGGCAATACCGTCCACCTGGTGCGCCGCGTGCAATAAATTGGAGGCATCCACCGAAGACAGCCTAGGCAAAATACGCTCGAACAGTTTTTGCTTTACACCCCACACCCTTGCCTCTTGCAGCGCCATGGGCAACGGTTTGCCGTCGTCCATCAGGCTGCGCAGACGAGCCAATGCGCGGATGTCCTCGCTCAATGTCCAGTGCACAAGCACGGTGGCCTCGCCTTCGGCTTGCAGGCCGTCTAGCATGCGCTGTACGCGAGCTACGTTGCCTGCCAGCACTGCCTCGGACAGCTTGAACACGTCGTAGCGCGCCACGTTCAGCACGGCGGCTTCTACTTCGTCAAAGCTTAGCTCCCGCGGCGCGGCGGCCTCACCCGAGCTAGCGGGGTACAGCAACGCCAGCTTTTGCATTTCTTGGTGCGCCGCCAGCAGGTTGCCCTCTACCCGGTCGGCAAAAAACTTCAGCGTGCGCTCGCCCTCTTCGCCCGCTTTCACCTGCAGGTGCACTGCCTGCAAGCGCTGCGCTATCCACTGGGGTAGCACACGCCGCTCGATGCTGTCGATTTGCAGTGTGATGCCGTAGCTGTCTAGCGCGCTAAACCACGCGCCGGTTTTGGTCATTTTGTCCAGGCGCGGCAGGATAAACAAGGTTAGCGTGGTGTCGTTGCCCTCTGCCGATTGGGCCAGCTGCTGAATGGCCGGGCTGCCCTCTTTACCCGGCTTGCCGGTGGGCACGCGCACCTCGACTATTTGCTTGTCGGCAAACAAGCTGAGCGACCCGCCCGAGGCCAGCACCTCACTCCAGTCAAAATGTGCGCCGCTGGCCGTGTGCACCGTGCGCTCGGTATAGCCCTGCGTGCGAGCATGGGCGCGAATGGCGTCTGCCGCTTCTTGAATCAGCAGCGGCTCGTCGCCATGCAGCGTGTACAGCGATTTCAGCCCGCGTTGCAGGTGTGGGCTCAATTGGGGGGCGGCAAGTTGCATACCTGTGATTGTAGGCAGACTCTAGGCCCGTAGCGGCATTTAGATAGGATGTGCGGCAGCCGTGCAACGCAGCTTGGGTGGCCACCTAACCGAATTCGTCAGCCTTAGGCCGCCCGACTCGCGTTGCGCACCGATTCAGGCAACTTCTTCAGCAGCCATTTCACGCCCAGCGTGACGATCAGCACATCGTCTACCGCGCCTAGAAACGGAATGAAGTCGGGGATCAAATCAATCGGCGAGATCAGGTATAAGCACAGCCCTGCCACGCCCAGCTTAAGCCAGGCGGGTGAGTCTGGATGGAGCAGCGCGCGCCACAGCATAGTCAAATCGCCCCGCAAGGCCGTCCAAATTACCGCCAGTCGTTTCCACATCTTGTAACTCCTTAATAGCGCCGAGAATTGTGCCGAATGATCGTAACGTGGGGGTGGGTTGAAAGTTGACAAGGGACCACATGAGAACCTGCTTAGTTTGACCCTATTGTGGCAACAGGGAATGGTGATGGGGAGTTGACATTCATTCGTTAATGAACGAAAATTTAACTCGTACACAATCAAACAATACGTTACTACGGGCGATCAAGATGTATACACCCAGTGGCTGCGCAAACTCAAAGACACTACGGCCAAAATTGCCATAGTGTGAAGAGGCAACCGCATAGAGCAAAGCAATTTTGGCGATCACAAGTTTTGTCGTGACGGCGTGTGGGAGCTGCGTGTAGATGTCGGTGCTGGCTATCGGGTGTACTACGCCATCGAAGGCCAGCAGGTGGTGTTGCTGCTGTGCGGTGGCGACAAACGGGCGCAGGATGCAGATATTGTGCGTGCCTGCGAGTTTTGACAAGATTGGCAAAGGAGAACGTAATGAAAGACAAACCCCATGATGAAGCCATGGCCGAGCTGTACCGCGAAGAACCCGACTTCGCCATTGCTACGCTGAACGCCGTGTTGCAAGACGGTGACCAGGCCGAGCTAATGGTAGTACTGCGCCAAATGACCAAGGCGTTTGGTGGAGTGCGGTCTGTGGCCGAGAAAGCGCATCTTAATTCCACACAAATTTACCGCACCCTGTCGCCAGACGGTAATCCTGGTCTTAGTGGCTTTAGGGCTATATTAGGTGCCATGAATATGCGGTTGGCGGTGCAGGCGGTGCATTGAGGTTGTATAGATCACTAACGGTGTTTGACTCAATTTCCACATAACTCCTAAGCCTCCGCCCAAAGATCGTCCAAAGCATCAACACTGGGTGCCACAGTTTTATCTCCGCTACTTCGCGACTCCCAAGACGCGTGATTCTGTAAAGCCACAGGTATGGATATTCTCCAAAGATGAGGACGACGGTTGCGAGAAGTTGACAAGTGTTCGCAACGTGTGCGGCAAGCGCTATCTTTACTCACCAAAACAATCAAACGGCGAACGAAGCTGGGAGCTTGAGGATCGACTCGGCGACGTTGAGGCTCTGCTTGGCCAAGTCTGGCCAGCTCTCGCTAATGATTTTGTAGATTTAAGCGAGCAACCCATTCGCAAAGGGTTGGCCCTATTTGTTGCACTAATGCACTTTCACCATCCAGATGTCCGTAGTGAAGTCCAAGGGATCCACCAGCATGTTGTTGAGTTTCACATCTCTGGGCCATTGCTACCAGACGGAACCCCAAATATTGAATCCGTTGAAGTCAATGGGAAAATCCATGCGATGGATACGTCTGACTGGCAAGCCTACAAGAATTGGCGTGATGATGATCATGATAGATTCTTCGTTGATCTCATCGGATCTGAAGCTGGTCGATTGGCCAAGCTTCTTCTGTCAAAGCGTTGGTCTGTGGTGTTTAACGAGTGCGACACCTTCGTCACTACCGATAAACCGGTCGTATTGAATCACCCTACCCGAAAAAAATTTGGTTTTGGGACGGCTGGCACGATTATTACTTTCCCGCTGAGTCCAACCAGACTACTTGTGTTGGATGATCTGCATTACGAGCCACAAAATCAGCACTATCCGCTCAAAGATTCAAACGCTAGAGCATTCAACTATTCCGTCTGGTGTGGAGCTAGTCGGTTTTTCATCACGGGAAGATCGGTTGAAGACCTACTTTCTGAAATCTGCACAATTGCTGAAGGTGAAACAGAAACATAGTCGCTCGATTAGGACAAGACTCACGCGGTTCTGTCCAACCTCTCACCGCTGCGCCATATTCTTCACCGAATACCCCAATCTCACCGTCGCATCCGGGCCGATGGGCAGCAAGCCCGTCTTCAGAAATAGCGCATGCGCCCATCGAGTGGTCCAACTCGTTGCTTGCGCCACGAAGCACTGAATACGGGTTGCGTTTTCGTATCCCATGTGATACACTGCCTCCATGTTGGAAATCCGTCAAACCACAACCTATTCCTCGTGGTTTAGCAAGCTCCGTGACAAGGCAGCGAAGGTACGCATTGATATCCGCATTCGCCGTCTTTCATTGGGCAACCCTGGCGATGTGAAGCCCGTGGGCGAAGGGGTCTCTGAGCTGCGGGTGAACTTTGGCCCTGGCTACCGCATTTACTTTGTGCAAAGAGGTCAGGAGTTTGTCGTACTCTTGGCTGGCGGGGATAAGTCAACGCAAGACCAAGACATTAGCACCGCCAAATCTTTGGCGCGTGAACTTTAGGAGGCTGAACATGGCAAAAACTGCAACCACTGTCTGGGATCCAGCGCAGCACCTCAAGACCGAGGAAGACATGGCCGCCTATTTAGAGGCGGCTCTGGAAGAGGGCGATAGCGCTTTGATCGCGGCAGCGCTGGGGGATATCGCGCGGGCCAAGGGCATGACGCAAGTGGCGCGTGATGCTGGGCTGGGGCGAGAGAGCCTCTACAAGGCGCTGTCGTCATCGGGCAACCCGGAGTTTTCCACCATCTTGCAGGTTATTCAGGCGCTGGGGCTTCAGCTGCATGCATCGCCCGCCGCTGTGCGCAGTGCTGGTTAATCAGCAAACTCACCGCTGCAGCATATCCTTCACCGAATAGCCAAGCTCAGCGCTGCACCCGGCCCGATGGGTAGCATGCCCGCCTCATCACGATAGCCGATAAGTTTCTAAATGAATACTCGTCTCGGTGTTGCTAATGCCTTTAACCAGCCGAATACGTTCTAGCGTTTTGCCCAAGTCTTGCAGGTTCTCGGCGCGCAGCTCGGCCAGCAGGTCCCAGCGGCCGTTGGTGTCGTGCAGTATCGCCACGCCGGGCTCGCCCAGCAGGGCGGATATCACCGCGCGGCTTTGGTTGCCGTCCACCGCAATGCTCATCCACGCTTTGATCTCGTTGGTTTGCACGTCGGGCCGCACCCGCACGGTGTAGCCCACGATCACACCTTGGTCTTCCAGCTTGGCAATGCGGTTGGTGACCGTGCCGCGCGACACCGCCAGCTTGTGCGCTAAATCGGCTATTGATCGCCGCGCATCTTGGCGCAGCAGGGACAGCAATTGGCGGTCAGTTTCATCCATGGTGCTATTTTGTCATTAACGACTACTATTTTGATAGATATTTAGCATTTTTAGTACATTTTTGGCTATTTACATTGATTTAGTGCTGCGCGACACTGTGTCCACAACCGAAAAAGCGTGCCTGCAAATTCGCACACACCTTGCACGCAACCGGAGAGAACACCATGAAAATTATGAAAACCACCACTGCGCGCCCCATCGCCGCAGCACAGCGCATTGTCCAAGGCACTGCCCCTAAGGCAGCGCCCGTTGACCACCTCACCACCCAGTTCTTAAGCGCCGCCGACGTTGCCACGCTGGTGCAGCGCCTAGGCCTGCCGCACTGCCTGCAAGGCATAGCGGCCAATATTCACCAAGACTTTTTGCGCTGGAACAGCTTTGACAAAAGCGCCCGCGTGGCCTGCCACAGCGCCAACGGCGCTATCGAGTTGATGCCGATTGCCGACAACAAAACCTTCACCTTCAAATACGTCAATGGCCACCCAAAAAATCCGCAGCACGGCCTGCCCACGGTGATGGCGTTTGGCGTGCTGGCCGACGTAGCCACTGGCATGCCGCTGCTGATCAGCGAGCTGACTTTAACCACCGCTATCCGCACTGCCGCTACATCCGTGGTAGCAGCCCGCGCTCTGGCCCGGCAGGGCAGCCGGGTGATGGCGCTAATTGGCAATGGCGCACAGTCTGAGTTTCAGGCGCTGGCGTTTCACCACATGCTAGGTATCGAAGAAGTGCATTTGTTTGACACCGATATAGAGGCCACAGCCAAACTCATGCGCAACCTGCACGCCAACCCCGACGCGATCAACTTGCGCCTGCGTGCTTACGCCAGCGTGCAAGAAGCCGTGCGCGGGGTAGACATTATTACCACCATCACGGCAGACAAAACCAATGCCACCATTCTGACTGCCGACATGATTGAGCCGGGCATGCACATTAACGCCGTAGGCGGCGACTGCCCCGGCAAAACCGAAATTCACCCCGACGTGCTGCGCATGGCCAGCGTGTTTGTAGAGTTTGAACCGCAAACCCGCGTAGAGGGCGATTTGCAGCACATGCCTGCAGATTTTGCGATAACCCATCTGTGGCAGGTGCTGGCAGGCAAGCTGACCGGGCGTTGGGATGATCAACAAATCACTATGTTCGACTCCGTAGGTTTTGCGCTAGAAGATTTTTCTGCGCTGCGCTTTATCCGCGATGCAGCCATGGCGCAAAACATGGGCCAAGCGATGGATTTGATTCCGCAGTTGAATGACCCGAAAGATTTGTACCAGTTGATCAAGCCAGCGGTGGGCCAACAGCCCTCGCCTGCTAAGGCGCATAGCTTGGTGGCAGGTACAACACATGCTTTGGTGGCAGGAACAACACATGCTGTGTTGAAGACCTCAGCCCAAGCCGCTACAGTAGCAGCATGAGCACCACCACACTTGCCGCTGGCCACAGCACCGCACACGCCAAGCCCCACACCACCGCCCACACCACCGCCCACACCACACCGTTTAGCACCGTCAGCCTGATCGGCGCGCCCACCGACATTGGTGCAGGCACACGCGGGGCCAGTATGGGGCCAGAGGCGCTGCGCGTGGCGGGCATTCGCGAGGCGATTGCGCATTTTGGCCTGACCGTTAAAGACTGCGGCAACCTACAAGGCCCGGCCAACCCGTGGCTGGCTGCGGTCAACGGTTTTCGCCATTTGCACGAAGTGGTTGAGTGGAACCGCCTGCTGCACGATGCCATGTTTGCTGAACTGCAAGCAGGGCATTTACCAGTGATGCTGGGCGGCGACCATTGCTTGGGCATCGGCTCCATCAGCGCGGTGGCCAAGCACTGCAAAGCCGTGGGCAAAAAGCTGCGCGTACTGTGGTTTGACGCGCATGCCGACTTTAATACCGCCACGCTCACCCCCAGCGGCAACATCCACGGCATGCCGGTGGCCTGCCTGTGCGGCCAAGGCCCGCGCGAGCTGGCAGAAATCGGCGGCTTCTCGCACGACACACCCGCGCTCAAGGCCAAAGAGCTGCGCCAAATCGGCATTCGCAGCGTCGACGCGGGTGAGAAAAAACTGGTGCACGACATGGGCATTGAAGTGTTTGACATGCGCTACATCGACGAGATGGGCATGCGCCACGCGATGGAGTTGGCACTGGCGCTGGTAGATAAAAACACCCACTTGCACGTTAGCTTGGACGTAGACTTTCTAGACCCCGACATCGCCCCCGGCGTAGGCACCACCGTGCGCGGCGGCCCCACCTACCGCGAGGCACAGCTGTGCATGGAGATGGTGGCCGACACCGGCCGCTTGTCGTCGCTGGAC
>JAYSWJ010000106.1:0-4774 GCA_043718065.1 Polaromonas sp. | reverse complement strand
GCGTTTTTTAGCGCTACTTGCATCGAGCTGGTGTCGCTGCCCACCTCGCGCTGGTTGATGATAGATTTTTTGTTAGTGAACAAAAATTCTACCGGGTCTTCTACCGTCAAGATGTGGCCCGGTGCCTTCATATTGCGCTGGTCAATCATAGATGCCAGCGTAGTAGATTTGCCTGCGCCGGTGGCGCCCACCATCAATATCAAGCCGCGCTTTTCCATAATGAGGTCGCTCAAAATGGGTGGCACATTCAAGGTTTCTAGCAGCGGAATGTCGGTAGCAATGTAGCGGATGACCACCGCGTAGCTGCCGCGCTGGCGCATGGCGCTGATACGAAAATTACCCACGCCGGGCAAGGCGTGCGCCATGTTCAGCTCGCCAGTTTCTTCCAGCTCTTCAATGCGGGTAGAGGGCAGCACCTCGGCCAAGAAGCTTTTGGGTGCGTCTGCCGGCAGCGCTTGGCTGTTGATCGGCACGCACTGGCCGTTGATTTTGATAGTGGCAGGCGAGTAGGCTGACAAGTACACGTCAGAGGCTTTTTTCTCGGCCATCAGCTTCAAAATGCGTTCCATCGTACTCATACTTGTCTCTCCTGTTTACTATTAATTTCGTAGCTGCTTGAGCAGTATCTACGGGCTAGAAGCCTTATTTGGCTTCTAATTTAACAACTCAATCACGCAATAAATCGTTCAAACTGGTTTTAGCGCGGGTTTGCGCGTCAACACGTTTGACGATGATGGCAGCATACAGGCTGTACCTGCCGCCGTCTTTGGGTAGCGTACCACTGATAACCACCGAGCCCGATGGCACGCGGCCATAGGTGGTTTGGCCAGTAGCGCGGTCGTAGATGGGTGTGCTTTGGCCGATGTACACGCCCATTGACAGCACAGAGTTTTCTTCCACAACCACGCCCTCAACCACTTCGCTGCGTGCGCCAATAAAGCAGTTGTCCTCAATGATGGTGGGGCCTGCTTGCACAGGCTCTAGCACGCCGCCGATGCCTACGCCGCCAGACAAATGCACGTTTTTGCCGATCTGTGCGCAGCTGCCCACGGTGGCCCAAGTGTCGACCATAGTGCCTTCATCCACATACGCGCCGATGTTGACGTACGACGGCATCAAAATGGCACCTTTGGCAATGTAGCTGCCGCGCCGGGCCACTGCGGGGGGCACTACGCGCACGCCAGTGGCTTTCATTTCGCCTTCTGACAGATGGGCAAACTTGGTTTGTACTTTGTCATAAAAGCCCAGGTCACCAGCTTTGATGACTTCGTTATCTTTCAGGCGAAACGACAGCAGCACGGCTTTTTTAATCCACTGGTGCGTGGTCCACTGGCCCACGCCTTCGCGGGTGGCTACACGCAGCTGGCCTTTGTTCAGCTCGTTGATGACATGTTCGACGGCGTCTAGCGTTTCTTGCGGTGCAGCGGTGGGGGACAGGGCTGCACGGCTGTCCCATGCGGCGTCGATGATCGTTTGTAGTTGTTGGGTCATGTTGTAGAAAGGTAAATTATCAGAGTTTAGACAGGCTGGAATTTTTAGTAACGAAATCGACAATACGCTGTGCAGCCTCGGCGCATTCGTCGGTGGGAGCCACCAGCGCCATGCGGATAAAGCCTGCGCCGGGGTTGCTGCCGCGTACACCGATTATGGTTTCGCGCGCAAGGTAGCTGCCCGGCAGCACCGTCACATTGTATTGTTGTAGTAGCTGTGCGGCGAAGGTGGTGTCGGATCCACCGCACACATTTTTAGGAATTTGCGCCCACAGGTAGAAAGCGGCATCCGGTAGCTTGACATCTAGCACGCTAGCCAGCATAGGCGTAACTTGGGCAAATTTCTCGCGGTACAGTGCGCGGTTGTCCGCTACATGCTGTTCATCGTTCCACGCAGCTACGCTGGCGGCTTGCACTATGCCGCTCATGGCGCTGCCGTGGTAGGTGCGGTACAGCAAAAACTGCTTGATCAGGGCAGCATCGCCTGCTACAAAACCGCTGCGCATACCCGGCACGTTGCTGCGTTTAGACAGCGATGTCATGGCGATCAGGTTTTTGAAGTCGCGGCGGCCTAACTTAACAGCGGCCTCCAGTCCACCCAGCGGCGGCTCATCACGAAAATAAATCTCGCTGTAGCATTCGTCTGATGCAATCACAAATCCGTGTTGGTCAGACAGGGCAAACAGCTTTTGCCATTCATCCAGCGCCATTACCGCGCCCGTCGGGTTGCCAGGGGAGCAGGCAAAAACCAGTTGTGTGGTGGCCCATACATTGGCAGGCACGCTGTCCCAGTCCACGGCAAAGTTGCGCGCCGGGTCGCTGCTGACGTAGTACGGCTTGGCACCTGCCAGTAGGGCGGCACCTTCGTAGATTTGGTAGAACGGGTTAGGGCTGAGTACGGTGGCACCCCCCTTAGTAGGGTCGATAACTGTTTGCGTTAGCGAGAACAGCGCCTCGCGCGAACCATTAACCGGCAAAATCTGAGTGGTGGCATCCACCGTCACGTCGTAACGGCGCTTTAGCCAAGCCGCGCATGCTTGGCGCAATGCAGGCTCGCCTGCAGTAGCCGGGTAGCCTGCCAGGCCCTGCAGATTGCCCACCAATGCGTCTTTAATCAACTGCGGCGTAGCGTGTTTGGGCTCGCCAATACCCAGGCTGATAGCGCGATAAGCAGGATTGGGCGTAATGGGTGCAAAAAGCGCCTTCAGCCTTTCAAAAGGGTAGGGCTGCAGCGCGGAAAGCAAGGGATTCATGGCCTGATTATCCATGCGCCGAGTGGTTTTCCTGCTTGCATCTGCGTTCAAGCTATAAGAAAATATGATTTATGCGAATTTCAGACCATCGTTTCTTGTTGGCTTTAGCCTTACCCCTTCTGGCTGTTGTGGGCGTACTGACCACCCCGCACCTTAGCGGCGTGCTCACTTTGGTAATTTGGGTGGTGGTGGTTTTGTTAGATGTGTATTTGCCGGGTGGTAAAATTTCGCCTCAGGCCATCGACCCCGCCGCTGATTTGTCTTACTTCTCTTGGATTTTGCGTATTTTTGTGCTGCTGCAGCTAGCGCTGATAGGTCTAGGGGCCTATGCCGCCGTACGAGGTGAGTGGATCACCACGCTGGGGCTGGCATTCGCGGTGGGCTACGTGACAGGCTCGCAGGGCATTACTTTTGCACATGAATTGGGCCACAGCAAGCAGAGAATCGACCGTTTTTGCGGCTGGGTGCTAATGACCAGCGTGTGCTACGGCCACTTCATGGTGGAGCATTACCGCGGCCACCACCCCCGTGCGGCCACGCATGACGACCCTGCATCGGCCCGCTATGGCGAGAGTTTGTACCGGTTTTTGCCACGTACCCTGTGTGGCTGCTTGGCCAGCGGCTGGCGGCTGGAAATCCAGCGTTTGCGGCAAATAAAATTGTCTTGGGTGCGCAGCCCGCTGCTGTGGAGTACGGTAGTTTCTATCATGCTTTTAGTGCTGCCAGCCCTTGTATTACCTGCTCAAGCAGCTATCAAATATGTAGTGTTCTTTGCGGGCCAGTCCGTGGTGGCGTTTTTGCTTTTAGAGGTTGTAAACTATATTGAGCATTACGGTTTGCAGCGCAATACCAACGGCACCAAACGCGAGGCTTTTGGCATGATGCACGCCTGGAACGCAGACCATGTAGTAACCAACAGCCTGCTGGCCAATCTGCAGCGCCACTCAGACCACCATATGCACGCATGGAAGCCCTATGCCACGCTGCAAGCGCTGCCGGGCCCGCAGCTGCCCACGGGCTACGCCGGGTGCCTGATGCTGGCCATGGTGCCGCCTTTGTGGTTTAAATTGATGCACCGGCGAATTGCTGCACTGCAAAATACCGCCCCCACCACCTTGGCAAAGGCCTAAAAAACCTTTATAATCAGATGCATATTGACCAAACGGGCGGCATTTAGCGCCCGTTTTTTTTTGGCCGAACGGTTTTCGATAGGTCGCTTTAGCTGATGGATTTGAGGTCCGCAGAGCGCGAAATTTGTTGCATAGGGCGTGTGTTTTATCGTGAGTTTGCAGAGCATTGTTGAAACCACCGTGGGTGGTTTAGGTTATGACCTTGTAGAGATTGACCGCTCTGCGGGCGGCCTGCTGCGCATCACCATTGACCACCCTTGGACAGCGGGTGCGCTAGGCAACTTGGTAGCGGTAGAAGACTGCGAACGCGTCACGCGCCAATTGCAGTTTGCGCTAGAGGTGGAAGAGATTGAGTACCGCCGCTTGGAAGTGTCGTCGCCGGGTATTGATCGGCCACTGCGCCACGCGGCAGATTTTGAGCGTTTTGTAGGCGAGGTGATTGACATTACGCTGAAAGCCCCGATGGGCGAGGCGGCGCAAGGGCAGGTGAATGCCAAGCGCAAGAAGTTTCGCGGCACGCTGGAGATCGCTGAGCTAGGAGGTTGGCAAATCGTCTGGAGCGATGCGCCCGAGCCTAAGCCCGGTGTGCGGGTGAGCAAGAAGAAAGCTCCGCAACCAATGCAAGCCTTGGGCTTTACTTTGGATGAATTGCGCGAAGCACGTCTGGCACCGATTGTTGACTTTAAGGGTCGCAAGGCTAAGTCAGATAGCGAGTGAGTTTTGTATTTGAAGTGCAATTTGCGAAAGTGCAAGTTGTTAGCGATAGTAGTTTTTGCGTCGTGGCAAGTTGCCGCGCCATTTAGTTTTGATGATTTAAGGAGCTAGTGACATGAACCGTGAAATGTTGATGCTGATTGAAGCCATTTCCCGTGAGAAAAACGTTGAGCAAGACGTGGTGTTT
>JAYSWJ010000105.1:0-34965 GCA_043718065.1 Polaromonas sp. | reverse complement strand
CGCTCCAATAACTCTAGAATAAGCCCATCTTTGTCTTCATGGCTCATTTGACTTAGATTGAGTAGGCCTTTCATGCTGTGTATTTTGACATACTCGTGCGAGGGACCTGAGTAGTTACCTAAATTAGCCTTGATAAAGACCTTGTTTTTCTTTAAACTTAATTCTCTAACTAGAATCATCGTATTTTTCGGGTTTACCCTTATATTGAATGTATGGTTGATTCAAAAGCACTGATCCAAGCCACTCTGGGCGCAGGGGCAGAATTTTTTCGCGCACCGCCCAGCTACACAGGCCAGCCCAGCGACGCAGCCAAGCGCGAACAGCCGCTGGTGGTGCCCATCCGCGCGCTCAGCACACGCCACCGCCGGGGCATTATTCGCCACCTGCTAGCGCTGTCGGCTGAAGACCGCTATTTGCGCTTTGGCTATGCCGCGCAAGAGGCGCAGATTCGCTCGTATGTGGACGGACTGAACTTTGACCGCGACGAGATCTACGGCATCTACAACCGCAGCTTGACCTTGCTTGCAGTGGCGCATTTGGCCTTTTCTAGCGACCCTAAAACGCAAAACTGCGCAGAATTTGGCGTGTCGGTGCTCAGCGATGCGCGGGGCAAGGGCTTTGGCACGCAGCTGTTTGACCGCGCCATTACGCATGCGCGCAACCAGGGCGTGGACTTGATGTTTATCCACGCGCTGAGCGAAAACGCGGCCATGCTAAAGATTGCACGTAACGCGGGTGCGCGGGTAGAGCGCGATGGCAGCGAGAGCGAGGCCTACCTCAAGCTGCCCCCAGCAGATTTGGACAGCCGCATGACAGAGGCGTTGGAAGACCGGGTAGGCGAGGTGGACTTTAAGCTGAAAGTACAGGCCAAGCGGTTTTGGGACTTTTTGGGTAGTCTGCAAGAGATTCGCTGTGGGGTGCGCGAGGGGCGGCATAAGTCGGCTGAGTGAGGTTTGCATCGTTGCGAGTTGGTCGCTTGGTCAGCGCGCGCACCGTTGAGTTGGTCTTTGGGCTAACGGTATCTCCGGGCAGCTGGACTCGAGCCGGGCATCTCTTTCGCGAAAAATACTCCGCAAACACGCGCGATTTGAGGCTTTGGGTGCGCTGGCTTGAACAACGCGCGCCTGTCGTAGTATTTTTCATCGAGACGGACCCGACTCGTCACATTGTTCTTCGCTTGGTTTGAACAGCCTGCTCCGGGTATGCTGGTAGGTTGTGCCGCCACTATTAATTGCATAGCTGGTTGAGCAGGATCTACGGCCTATAACGGCTAAAAGACTGTGAAAACACGCTTGAATTCGCACGTTTTCGCGCACTACGCCGCAGCTCACGGTGCTGGGACATTAATCTTCAAGCCTCAACAACCGACCCAATCCACCGCAGTTCAAAATGCAGCAAAGTTAATCCTCCCCAGCCCATTTGTGTAACCGCACCCCCAAACAACGCAATGTCACGCAAATACGCTATCCTAGAGGGCTGTTTAACTTTTTGCACCACTCGTGTCCGATCCCTATCCCAGTAGCCCCGCGCCCTTAGCGCACAAAACGGGCAGCAGCGCGTCTGCACCAAAGCTAATGCAAAAGCCCATGCATTTCTCTGCGGCTAAGCACATTGACAAACGCGGCTTTTTGCAAAAGCTGGCCGAGTTTTTGCACCCTGGCCCCGACAGCAAAGACGAGCTGATCGAGACGCTGGCCGAGGCCGAGGGCAACCACATTATTGGCGCTGAAAGCCGCGCCATGCTGGAGGGCGTGATTCGCATGGCCGACATGACGGCGGGCGACGTGATGGTAGCCGCGCCGCGCATGGACACTGTCAGCATTGACGCGCCGGCAGACGCGCTGATGCACACCATTATTGACACCGCGCACTCGCGCTTTCCGGTATACGAGCAAGACCGCGAGAACATTATTGGCATTTTGATGGCCAAAGATTTGCTCAAACTGCAGCGCGCGCCTGAGCTTAATTTGCGCGCCCTGCTGCGCCCCGCCGTGTTTGTGCCAGAGAGCAAAGGCTTAAATGACTTGCTGCGCGAGTTCAGAGGTAACCGCAACCATTTGGCCATCGTTATCGACGAGTTTGGCCGCACCGCTGGCCTCATCACCATTGAAGACGTGCTAGAGCAAATTGTTGGCGAGATTGAGGACGAGTTTGACGATGTGGCCGAGGACGAAGGCGATATTTACGCCCTGGCCGACAAAACTTACCGGGTTAGCGGCGACACGTCGATCGAGCGCGTGGAAGAATCTTTTGGTGTCATATTAAACGCCCGTGACGGCGAAGACCTGGACACCATCGGCGGCCTGATAGCGCACGAGATGGGCCATGTGCCTAAGCGCGGCGAGAGTTACGTGCTATCGAATTTAAGCTTTACCGTGATGCTAACCAAGGGCGGCGCGGTCAAGTGGTTTAAGGTAGCGCCTGCCGGGGCGGTGGTTTGATGCAGTGGGAACTGGGCTGTGTGCTGGCTACCATTAGGTCTGTAGTAATTGGGTTGCTGCGCTAGATGACGGCGTCTTCCCGCTTGGTGTCGCGTGGGCTAGGCGCAGTGAGCGTTGTGGGCGCTGTAGCAGCAGGCTACGCGCACGCTATGTCGATAGCCGCGCCGTGGAACGGCCAGCCGCTGTGGTGGCTACAAATTATTGCACTGGCCAGCCTAGTAGCGCTAGTGCAGCGCGCGCCTAACGTGAAAAGTGCGGCGTTGATGGGCTGGCTGTTTGCCACTACTTGGATTGCGGGCAGTACCTGGTGGTTGTTCATTTCTATGCATATTTTTGGCGGGCTAGCTTGGCCGCTGGCGGTTTTGGCGGTAGTGGCGTTGTCTGGGTTTTTAGCGCTGTATTATGCTGCCGCTTGTGCTTTTTATAAGCGTTTTAGTGCTGTAACCCAAGTAAATACTGCTCAAGCAGCTATTATTTTTGCAGCAGCGTGGCTGCTGGCCGAGCTGGCACGGGACACATGGTTTACCGGTTTTCCGTGGGCTGCGGGCGGCTATGCGCAGGTAGACGGGCCTATCGCGGCGTCGGCCAGTGTGTGGGGCGTGTACGGTGTAGGTTTTGTCGCGTCGGTGGTAGCGGTGTGCCTAGCGCGTGCGCGTCAGATCAGGTCGTGGTGGGCTGTAACGAGTTTGGGTTTGTTTGCCTGCTTGGTGGCTGCAGCCACACTGCTGGGGGCGGTAGATGCTGGCAGTGTTTGGGGTATTTTTACCCGCTCGCATGTAGTAGCCATGCCCACCAACGTAAAAATGCCGCGTGCCCAAGATGTGCAGCGCACCAGCGTGGCGCTGCTGCAAGGCAACATCCCGCAGGGCGAAAAATTCGACAGCTCTAAAGGCGTGCCCATCGCGCTAGAGTGGTACGCCCAGCAGCTGGCCGCCAGCACCGCCACCATGGTGGTAGCACCCGAAACCGCCATTCCGCTGCTGCCACAGCAGCTACCGCCTGATTACTGGGCGGCGCTGCAAACCCGCTTTAAAACCGGCAACCAAGCCGCGCTGATTGGCGTGCCGCTGGGCGACTACGAGACGGGTTATACCAACTCAGTCATGGGATTTTCGCCGCCATTACCCAATGCAAAAAACGTCATGCAGCCGCAGCCCTACCGTTACGACAAGCACCACTTGGTACCGTTTGGCGAGTTCACACCGGCACTGTTTAAGTGGTTCACCCGCATGATGAATATTCCGCTGGGCGACTTTAACCGTGGCGCGGTGGGCCAAGACAGCCTAGAGTGGGCAGGCCAGCGCTGGGCACCTAATATTTGTTACGAAGATTTGTTTGGCGACGAACTGGCCGCACGCTTTAAAAACGAGGCCGCTGCGCCCACCGTGCTGGTCAACATGAGCAATATTGGCTGGTTTGGCGACAGCATCGCCATCGACCAGCACCTGCACATCAGCCGTATGCGCGCCATCGAGCTAGGCCGCCCCATGCTGCGCGCCACCAACACGGGGCCCACGGTCATCATCGACCACCGTGGCCAGGTTACCCACAGCCTGCCGCGCCACACACGCGGCATGCTGCCAGGCGAGGTAGAAGGCCGCAGCGGCATCACACCGTATGCGTGGTGGGCAGCGCGGTTTGGGCTGTGGCCGCTGTGGCTGCTGGGGTTGTTCGTCTTGGGCGCTGCGCTGCTGATGGCGCGGCGACATGAGTTTAGGACGGCCTAGGTAGTGGCTAAAGCTTCCGGCCCAGTAAGATGTTACCGCGCTACTGAGCCGATTTATTTGCTGCTACAGCTATGAATATAATAGCTGCTTGAGCAATATTCCATTGGGCTAGAGACCTGTTTTTACGTTAAATCAATTCTCAAAACCGCTAAAATAACTTTCTATGCTGAGTTTTCAAGACATCATCCTTACCCTGCAGTCCTACTGGGCTAAACAAGGCTGCGCGCTGCTGCAACCGTACGACATGGAAGTGGGCGCGGGCACATCGCACACCGCTACATTTTTAAGAGCGCTAGGCCCCGAGCCTTGGAAGGCCGCTTACGTGCAGCCTAGCCGCCGCCCCAAAGACGGCCGTTATGGCGAGAACCCCAACCGGTTGCAGCACTACTACCAGTACCAAGTGGTGCTTAAGCCCGCACCTGCCAATATTTTGGAGCTGTACCTTGGGTCGCTAGAGGCGCTGGGCTTTGACTTGAAAAAGAACGATATTCGCTTTGTAGAAGACGATTGGGAAAACCCCACACTCGGTGCATGGGGCCTAGGCTGGGAAGTCTGGCTTAACGGCATGGAAGTGACGCAGTTCACATACTTTCAGCAAGTAGGCGGCATCGACTGCAAGCCCATCACCGGCGAGATTACCTATGGACTAGAGCGCTTAGCCATGTACCTGCAAGGCGTAGACAATGTCTATAACTTAACGTGGGCAGAGGGCGAGCCGACGCCGGGCCGCTCCCAAGGCGGCTCAGCCCCCTCGGGGGGCAGCAAGTCACACGCAGTGGACGAGTGTGGGGGTAGATTAACTTATGGTGATGTGTACAAACAAAACGAGGTCGAGCAGTCAACGTATAACTTTGAGCACAGCGATGCCGAGTTTTTGTTCACTGCATTCGCCGCGCACGAGAAGCAAGCCAAGTATTTGATGGAGCAGCAACTGGCCTTGCCTGCATATGAACAAGTGCTCAAAGCCGCCCACAGCTTTAACTTGCTAGATGCACGCGGCGCCATTAGCGTGACCGAGCGCGCCGCCTACATTGGCCGCATCCGCAACATATCACGCAGCGTGGCGCAAAGCTACTACGACAGCCGCGAACGCCTGGGCTTTCCGATGGCTCCGCGTGAGTGGGTAGCGCAAATGCCTAAGAAGGCCGCGTAATGAAAAAAGTTACTCCATGATTTTAGAAATTGCACAGTTGCAGATCAAACCCGGCGAAACCGGGGCTTTTGAGAAAGCATTTGCACAGGCTCAACCTATCATCGCGTCGATGACCGGCTACTGCAGCCACGAGCTGCAGCGTTGTATCGAAAATGACCACCAGTACATGCTACTGGTGCGCTGGAACACGCTAGAAGATCACACGGTGGGCTTTCGTCAATCGCTTGAATACCAAGAATGGCGCAAGCTGTTGCATCATTTCTACGATCCATTTCCTACTGTATTGCATTACGCAACCACTGAGCTGTCTTAAGCCATGACTACGAAAAATTTACTTGTCGAACTGTTTGTAGAAGAGCTACCGCCCAAAGCGCTCAAAAAATTAGGCGATGCTTTTGCTGGTGTGCTGCACGAGCAGCTGAAAGTGCAAGGCTTGTGCAATGGTGACTCAGTGCTGACTGCGTTTGCCTCGCCACGCCGCTTGGCCGCGCACATTACGCGCGTGGCTGCACAAGGCGCTGACAAAGCGGTGTCGCAAAAGCTCATGCCTGTGGCGGTGGGCTTAGATGCGGCTGGTAACGCATCGCCTGCGTTACTGAAAAAATTGCAAGTACTGGGTGCTGACGCCTCTGCTGTGGCGGGTTTGAAGCGCGTGATGGACGGCAAAGCAGAGGCGCTGTTTTATGAATCAACGCAACAAGGCGCAACTTTGCAGGCGGCTTTAAATGCTGCACTGGCCACAGCGATTGCCAAGTTACCCATTCCTAAGGTGATGTCTTACCAGCTAGGCGCTGGCAGCGCCATGCCAGGCTGGACATCGGTGAGCTTTGTGCGGCCAGCGCATGGACTGATGGCGTTGCACGGTAGCGATGTGGTGGCAATTGAAGCGCTAGGTTTGATAGCGACTAATAGCACGCAAGGTCACCGCTTTGAAGCGGCAGTGTCGCCTGTGGTGATTGCGCATGCTGACAGCTATGCGGCTACGTTGCGCGAGCAGGGCGCGGTGATTGCCAGCTTTGCAGAACGCAAAGCCGAGATTGCCAAGCAATTGGCTGCGGCTGCAAGCAAGGTGGGCCACGGCGCGCGCGCGATTGAAGATGATGCGCTGCTAGACGAAGTGACTGCATTGGTGGAACGCCCCAACGTACTGGTATGCGAGTTTGAAAAAGAATTTCTCGCCGTGCCGCAAGAGTGCTTGATTTTGACCATGAAGGCCAATCAAAAATATTTTCCACTACTGGATGCAGCGGGCAAGTTAACCAACCAATTCTTAGTCGTCAGCAACATCACCCCAGCGGACGCCAGCGCCGTTATCCAAGGCAACGAACGCGTCGTGCGCCCGCGTTTGGCAGACGCCAAATTCTTCTTTGACCAAGACCGTAAAAAGACTTTGGAGTCACGTGTTGAAGGCCTGAATAAGGTTGTTTACCACAACAAGCTGGGTACGCAAGGCGAACGCATGCAGCGCGTGTGCGCGATTGCCAAGGCCATCGGCCAGCAACTGGGTGGCGATCTGCTAGCTAAGCAGGCCGAGACTGCGGCGCGTTTGGCTAAGACAGATTTACTCACCGACATGGTCGGCGAGTTCCCCGAGCTGCAAGGCATTATGGGCGGCTACTATGCGCGGCACGATGGGCTGACTGAAGATGTGGCTAATGCGATTGAAGACCACTACAGACCGCGATTTGCGGGGGATGAGTTGCCGCGTAATCAAGTCGGAATTGTTGTTGCGTTGGCGGATAAGCTGGAAACTTTGGTGGGCATGTTCGGTATTGGTAACACGCCCACTGGAGAAAAAGATCCGTTTGCATTGCGCCGACATGCGCTTGGCGTCGCTCGTATTATTGTTGACAATGATTTACCACTTGAGCTAAGTAAGCTAATTTCCATAGCGCATAAGACTTTTGAAGGTAGGGAGGCGGCACCCTTGTGGCCAATGAGTGGATTGCTGGAGGTATTTTGCCAAGAGCGTTTGGAGCGTATGCTTGAAAGCGAAGGGTGCGAGCAAGAGAAAATTTTTGCGGTACTTGCCGTCAAAGATATTCCGCACTGGTCAGCGTTGCGCAAACGCCTACAGGCTGTAAACGCGTTTACCGCGCTTCCCGAAGCCACCGCCTTAGCCGCTGCCAACAAACGCGTCGGCAACATCTTGAAAAAAGCTGAAGGTGCCGTAGAAGCCAAAGTTAACCCAACTTTGCTGCAAGTAGACGAAGAAAAAGCATTGCATGCTGCTATTAACTCCATAGCTGCTCGAGCAGACATTGCTTGGGAAAACGGTGATTACACTGCTAATTTGCAAGCCCTAGCCGCCTTAAAAAACCCGGTAGATGCGTTCTTCGACAAGGTCATGGTCAACGCCGAAGACCCCGCGCTCAAGGCCAACCGTTTAGGCCTGCTAGCCACGCTGCACAACGCCATGAACCGTGTGGCTGACTTGTCTAAGCTAGCAAGTTAAGTCAAAGGCGCGCCATGAAACTCATCATCCTTGACCGCGACGGCACTATCAACGTGGACCGCGACGACTTTGTCAAGTCGGTGGACGAGTGGGTGCCACTGCCCGGCGCGTTAGAGGCCATAGCGCGGCTAAACCACGCGGGCTGGCATGTGGTGGTGGCGTCAAACCAGTCTGGCTTGGGGCGTGGCTTGTTTGACGCGGCCACGCTGAACGCCATGCACAGCAAAATGCAAAAACTGCTGGCGGCGCAAGGCGGCAAAATCGACGCAATTTTTTATTGTCCGCACACGGCTGACGAGGCCTGCCATTGCCGCAAACCTATGCCCGGCTTGTTTGAGAAAATTATCGAGCGCTACGCCCTAGACACCGCTGTACAAGCGGTGCACACTGTGGGTGACACCCTGCGTGACCTGCAAGCGGGCGCGGCAGTGGGCTGCGTGCCGCACTTAGTGCTCACCGGCAAAGGCGAAAAATACAAAACCATGGCGCTCGCCCCTGAATTCCCAGATGCTACTAAGATGCATGCAGACTTGGCTGCATTTGCCACCCATTTGCTGCAAAGCGACTGAACCTACCCCCACCCACCATGGCCACACTGCTTGCTTTTATCCGATCTACTCTGCACATGCTGTGGATGGTGCTAACGGTGATCCCGTGGGCCACGGTGGTCATTATTTTGTCTATTTTTGTCAGCCCCACGCGCATGTACTGGATGTGCGCGGGTTGGCTTAAAACAGCCATGTGGGGACTGACCAAAATATGCGGTGTGAGCTGGCGCATCCACGGCCTAGAGAATTTGCCGCAAGGCGAGCACGACGGCGCTATTTTGCTGCTAAAGCACCAGTCCACCCTAGAGACGTTTCTCATGCCTGCCATCATGCCGCACCCGCTGGCGTATGTGTTTAAGCGTGAGCTGTTGTATGTGCCGTTTTTTGGCTGGTCTATGGCGCGCATGGACATGATCCATATCGACCGCAGCAAGCGCAACGAAGCCTTTGCCAAAGTGGTGCAGCAAGGCAAGCGTTTGATGGCGCAGGGCACGTGGGTCATCATGTTCCCCGAGGGCACGCGCATTCCGCGTGGCAAAGCAGGTACGTACAAAAGCGGTGGCACGCGCCTAGCCTGCGAGACAGGCCGCCCCGTGGTACCCATCGCGGTAAACTCTGCTCGGCGTTGGCCGCGCAAAGCATTTATCAAAACACCCGGCGTGGTCGACGTGGTGATTGGCAAACCCATCAGCAGCGTAGGCCGCGAGCCTGAAGAGTTGATGCAAGAAGTGCAAGCCTGGATCGAAGCCACCATGCGTGACATCGACCCCGAGGCTTACCGTTAGATTGCAGCGCACCATGCGTAGCCTTTTGCAGTTCACACTAGATTTATTTTCTGAGGCCGATTTATCTCAAAAAAATATGCCCAATGGGGCTGTAACCCAAGTAAATACTGATCAACCAGCTATAGAAATTATAGTGGATGCTGCTGTAGTAACTGGTGCATCAGCAATGTCTACACCCGCCGAGCCATTGGCCTCGGTGATGCGCCCTGCCGCATTTACCCACGTGCGTGCCAACCGCGAAGCGCGCTTGGTCGACAGCATTGTGGCGTTTGAACTGAAACGCGGTAAACGCAAAACCATTGGATTTAGCGTAGGCGCAGATGGCCTCACGGTCAGCGCGCCGCGTTGGGTGCCACTGTATGAAATTGACAAAGCCGTACAAGAAAAATCCAGATGGATTGTGGCCAAGCTGCAAGAAGCCCGCGAGCGCCAAGGCAAACTAGAAAGCAACCGTATTGAATGGAAAGACGGAACGCTGATTCCCTTTATGGGCGAACAAGTGATTGTGGTGATTGACCCGCGGCATCTGTACACATCGTCGGGCACAGCCAACACCTCTAGCAAGCGCGGCCAGTCTGCAGACGGTCAAGCCCAGCTACACACCGACGCGCAAGCCACCAACGCATCGCTGCCCGGCGTGCCCCGCCTCACACTGCACATCAGCCTGCCGCAAGACGCCGCGCCCGAGCGTATACGCGATGCTGTGCAAGCTTGGCTCATGCGCCAAGCCAAACGCATTTTTGAAGAGCGTCTGAATTTGTACGCCCCGCAGCTTAAAGTGCAGTGGACCAAGCTGAGCCTCAGCAGTGCAGGCACCCGCTGGGGCACCGCAAAGTCAGATGGTTCTATCCGCCTGAATTGGCGCTTGGTGCATTTCAAAATGAGCGTGATCGACTACGTGGTGGTGCACGAATTAAGTCACCTGCGCGTGATGGACCACAGCCCGCGCTTTTGGAGCACGGTCGAATCCATCATGCCCGACTATGCGCAACTGCGCGGGCAGTTGAAAGACGATGCCTTGCCGCGCTGGGAATAGATGACGCTGGTATGACGGCGTTTTGTGAAACAAGGTTTGCGCAACGCTAAGACAGATACTTGCCACTATAAATTTAATAGCTGCTTGAGCAGGCTCTACGGCTGGAAAGCACTAAAACGCATTAAATAATAGGCATTCATAACGCCGCTTTCACGCTAAATCTGTAAATCCCGTCAGAGCGTAATTGACGTGCTAACTTGCCCTCAAACCACAGCATGTGCAGGTGCGCGACAGCCTCGCCGATAGCAAAAGTCATTTGGTGCAAATCAAGCTCGCGTTTGAACATGATGGGCACGATGTTGGCGCCGCTGGTGGGTTGCGTGCTGCAGGCTTGCATCACTTCGGCCAAGCGGTCGGCGTGGTGGTTTTGCAGCTGGGCGATGCGCTGGTGCATGCCCGTGAAAGGCTTACCGTGGGACGGCAGCACCAGTGTGTCAGCGGGCAGGCTTAAGTATTTTTGGATGGAGTTTAAAAATAGTTTCAGCGGGTCGCCCTCGGGCTCTAAGTCAAACACGCTCACATTGGTGGAAATACGCGGCAGCACCATGTCGCCGCTGATCAGTACAGGGGCCGACCGCCGGGCCGCCCCAAGGTCGGCAGCGTCCCGCCGGGGGGCAGGTGCAGCAGGTGCATGTAAGTACAACGCAATATGCTCAGGCGCGTGGCCGTAACCGCTAATGCAGCGCCAGTCCTTGCCGCCAATACTGATCATGTCGCCGTCCATGATGCGGTGGTAGCTGTGCGGCACAGCAGGCACTAGGCCAGAATAATAGCCAGTGCGGGCTTTGATTTTGGCCACCGATTCAGGGTCATTCAAGCCATGCGATGCATAAAAGTCGGCTGCGGCTTGGCCGCCTACATTGGACGCGGCAGAGCTTAAATTGCGCGCTACGTTGTAGTCGGTGGCGCTAATCCACAGCGGCACTTTCCATGTGTCGCACAGCCAGTGCGCCAGACCAATATGGTCTGGGTGCATGTGGGTACAAATCACGCGCAGGATGGGCAAGCCACCCAGCTGCGTGTCAAAAATCTGTTGCCACTGCGCGCGGCTCTCGGGCTTGTCGATGCAGCAGTCCACCACGGTCCAGCCTGGTTGGCCGTCAATCTCATCGCGTAGCAGCCACAGGTTAATGTGGTTTAACGCAAACGGCAGGCCCATGCGGATCCACTTAACGCCGTCAGCCACCGCCATGGTTTGGCCTGCGCCGGGCATGGCGTCGCCTAGCGGGTAGTTCAGTTCGTGTTCAAGCGAGTTCATGCGGTGAGGCGGCGTAGAAAGGGTGGTTTTCGTACATAATCTGATAATTGACGTTTACGTAAACGTCAACTTGATGAGATCATTGTAGGCGGCGTGTCAAACATGCGCTGTCGCATGGGTTTGGGCGTTGAACAACAGCGCAACGCACAAGGTATCGCGCAAAGAATCGCATAAGGAGTTTATGGGCACCAACTACAGCATCAGTGATTTGGCACGTGAGTTTGATTTGACCACGCGCGCCATGCGTTTTTATGAAGACATGGGCCTGTTGTCGCCCGAACGCAGCGGCCCTGCAGGGCGTAACCGCGTGTATACCGCGCGAGACCGCACGCGGCTAAAACTGACGCTGCGCGCCAAGCGTCTGGGCCTGTCGCTGACCGAGGCCAAAGACATCATCGACATGTACGACAGCCCGCGCGATACCGTGCCACAGCTAAAGAAGTTTTTGGTTATTTTGAGCGAACACCGCGCCGAGCTAGAAGGCCAAATGGCCGAGCTGGTGACTAACCTAGACGAAGTCAAAGTGCATGAGAAAGAAGCTAAAACGCTGTTGGCTAGAAGTGAAGCCAAGAGTGAAAGCAAAAGCGACAAAAAGGCGGCCAAATGACCACTGCCCTGTTTGACAGAATCAACGACAGCTTCAAGCGCCAAGGCATGATGCAACACCTAGGCGCGCGCCTAGTGCGCGTAGCCGCTGGCGAGGTAGAGTTTGCGCTGCCCAATAGCGACAAAGTCACCCAGCAGCACGCCACCGTGATTGCTGTGGCTAAAACCTATTGGTGTAACTTGTAAATAAAGCCCTACAAAGGAGATAAGCATGAACAACCTACCCGGTTTAAATTTTCAATTGGGTGAAGACATCGACGCACTGCGCGACGCGGTGCGTGATTTTGCGCAGGCCGAGATTGCCCCCCGCGCGCAAGCGATCGACCACAGCGACCAGTTCCCCATGGACTTGTGGCGCAAGATGGGCGACCTGGGCGTGCTGGGCATTACCGTGAGCGAAGAATATGGCGGCGCTGGCATGGGCTATTTGGCGCACATGATTGCCATGGAAGAAATCTCCCGCGCATCGGCCAGCGTGGGTCTGAGCTATGGCGCGCACAGCAATTTGTGTGTCAACCAACTTAAACGCAATGGGTCTGAGGATCAGCGTAAAAATTACTTACCCAAACTCATCAGCGGCGAGCATGTAGGCGCATTGGCCATGAGCGAGCCTGGCGCGGGCAGCGATGTGATCAGCATGAAACTAAAAGCTGAAGACAAAGGTGGCTACTACCTGCTCAACGGAACCAAAATGTGGATCACCAATGGCCCAGATGCCGACACCATGGTGGTGTATGCCAAGACTGAACCCGAGCTGGGCGCACGCGGAGTCACTGCCTTCATCGTCGAAAAAGGTATGAAAGGCTTTAGCACTGCGCAAAAGCTGGACAAGCTGGGCATGCGCGGCAGCCACACAGGAGAGATGCTTTTCAACAACGTCGAAGTACCTGCGCAAAATATCTTGGGTAGTTTAAACGGTGGCGCTAAAGTGCTGATGAGCGGCTTAGACTACGAGCGCGCCGTGCTGGCCGCTGGGCCGATTGGCATTATGCAGGCGGTGATGGACAACGTCATTCCCTACACCCACGACCGCAAACAGTTTGGCCAAAGCATCGGCGAGTTTCAGCTTATTCAAGGCAAGGTAGCTGATATGTACACCGTGCTGCAAGCCGGCCGCGCGTTTTGCTACACCGTAGGCAAAAACCTCGACATGCTGGGCACCGACCATGTACGCCAAGTGCGCAAAGACTGCGCTAGCGTTATTCTTTGGTGCGCCGAAAAAGCCACGTGGATAGCGGGTGAGGGCATTCAGATTTTCGGTGGCAACGGCTACATCAACGACTATCCGCTAGGGCGCTTGTGGCGCGATGCCAAGCTGTACGAGATAGGCGCAGGTACTAGCGAAATTCGGCGGATGTTGATTGGCCGTGAATTGTTTGCAGAGACCTCCTGAAACTTTGCGAGACAGATTAATGCACCAGATTTGTGTATGCCCCGGCATTGGGTGTGGACGGCTACGCGGCTGTCCCCCGCCCTTTGGGCTCCTCCTTGATGCCGCTACGCCGTCGGCCTGCTTACGTACAAGACAAAGAGTTCGCCATCTGCCTGCTTTCCTAAAGTGATATCGCAGCCAAGTGCGTTGTATTGCCATCAACTGATTAGAATGAACCATGCCACTTAAACACCTACTAAGCCACAACCGCGACTGGGCCGCACAAATGGTGCGCGAACGGCCCGGGTTTTTCACAAGTTTGTCGCAGCAGCAAAATCCTAAGTACATGTGGATTGGTTGCAGTGATTCGCGCGTTCCGGCCAACCAGATTACGGGCCTTGAACCTGGCGAAGTGTTTGTGCACCGCAACGTGGCCAATGTGATGGTGCATACCGATTTGAATGCATTGAGTGCAGTGCAGTACGCTGTAGATATGCTTAAAGTTGAGCATGTGATGGTAGTGGGGCACTACGGCTGTGGCGGTGTGCAGGCAGCGTTGGACAATGCACGTATTGGCCTAGCAGACAACTGGATCAGGCATGTGCAAGACGTGCGCGACAAACACAAAGCTGCGCTAGATGCCGCGCCTGCGCAACACCGCTTAGCCATGCTGTGTGAGCTAAATGTAATCGAACAAGTAGTCAACGTGTGCCAAAGCACCGTGTTAAAAGACGCATGGCACCGGGGCCACAAAATTATGGTTCATGGCTGGATCTACGGCGTGCACGACGGCCTGCTGGTAGACCTGCAAATGGCGGCAGGTGCACTAGACCAAGTGGATGACTTGCGTGCTATTGCTATAGCAGAAGTTTTCAAGAAGAATCGTGCTGTAAGCCTTTAAATTAATGCTCGAGAAGCTATTAAATTTGTAGTAAATATGTTTCCCCAGCGCTTAGACTCTACCTTGGCCTACGACATTGCCAAGGCGATGATCGATGGGTTTAACCGCCACTATCGGCTGTTTCGTACTGAGTCGGCGCGCGCTAAGCACCGCTTTGAAACCGCCGACTGGCATGGCCAGCAACGCGCACAACGTGAGCGTATTGAGTTCTACGATTTACGCGTTAAAGAATGCGTGATGCGCTTGGAAAAAGAATTTAAGGCGGGCAGTCAACCGATGGAGGTGTGGCAACAAATAAAGTTGCACTACATTGGCCTACTAGTTGATCATCACCAACCTGAGTTGGCAGAGACGTTTTTTAATTCAGTAACAACCAAAATTTTGCATCGCACGCATTTTCACAATAGTTTTATCTTTGTGCGGCCTGCAGTGAGTACTGAATACATCGAAAATGATGAGCCTGCCGCTGCGCCTACCTACCGCGCTTACTACCCTACGCGCGAGACGATGCATCAAACGATAGTGCAAGCCGTCGATAATTTTCGTTTGCAAAAAAAATTTGAAAATCTAGACCGCGATGCAAGTTTTGTACTGGCCGCCATAGACGCCAAGTTGCAAGGCACTAAGCTGCGTGCTAATTTCCAAATTCAAGTGCTCAGTAGTTTGTTCTATCGCAATAAGGGCGCCTACGCGATTGGCAAAATCATCAACGGTTTTTTAGAAGCGCCGTTTGCCTTACCCATCTTGCATGCCAAAGACGACAAACTTATTATTGATGCAGCGCTGTTTGGCGAAGACGATTTGCTTATGCTGTTTAGCTTTGCGCGTGCGTATTTTATGGTGGACATGGAAGTGCCATCGGCCTACGTACAATTTTTGCGCAGCATGATGCCGCGCAAGCCGCGTGCTGAAATCTACAATGCACTGGGCTTGGCCAAGCAGGGTAAAACTCTTTTTTACCGCGACTTTTTGTACCACTTGCGCCATAGCAGTGACAATTTTCGTATTGCACCTGGCATTAAAGGTATGGTCATGCTGGTGTTTGATTTGCCCAGTTTTCCCTACGTGTTCAAGCTGATCAAAGATTTTTACCCACCACCCAAAGACACCTCGCGTGAGCAGATCAAAGGTAAATACCAATTGGTCAAGCAGCACGACCGCGTGGGCCGGATGGCTGATACGCTGGAATACAGTGAGGTGGCCTTTCCCCGAGCGCGGTTTGATGATGAACTTATAGCCGAGATTGAAAAATTTGCACCCAGCCAATTGGAGATCAGCGACCGCGATGGCGATGGTCAAACCGAAGTCATCATCAAGCACTTGTACATCGAGCGGCGCATGATCCCGCTGAATATCTACTTGCAAGAAGCGTTTGACCAAGGATTAGACAACGACAAACCCCGCGAGCAAATGGAGCGCGCAGTGGTGGAATACGGCAACGCCATCAAAGACCTGGTGCGTGCCAACATTTTCCCCGGAGATATGCTGTGGAAGAACTTTGGCATCACCCGCAACGGTAAAGTGGTGTTCTACGACTACGACGAGATCGAATACATCACTGACTGTACTTTCCGCAAAGTGCCCACACCGCGCAATGAAGAAGACGAAATGAGCGGTGAGGTGTGGTACCACGTAGGGCCGCGCGATGTGTTTCCCGAGACGTTTGCCCCGTTTTTGTTAGGCAATCACGCGGTGCGCGATGTATTTATGAAGCACCATGCAGATTTACTGGACGCTGCTTTTTGGCAAATCCACAAAGAGCGTATTGCAGCAGGGCATGTGCATGATGTGTTTCCGTATGAACGCGAGAAAAGGTTTGTCCGTTCGTAAATTTTTGAAAGCAGAACTTCCGGACGCGAAGGACGTGAAGGTTTCGCGAAGAACGCTAAAGAAGATAGAAGAAATACAAAATAATGCTAAGAAATAAAATAGAAAAATTTGAATATGTGTGCATTAAATAGAAACATAGATTTTTGATCTTTTTGGCATTCCTATTTGCGTCCTTCGCGAAACCTTCGCGTCTTTCGCGTCTTTGGTGTCCGGTATTTCGGCTGTTTGGTATTCAGTATTCAGTATTAATTTCCCAGGAGTTTTAAATGTTAGATCCCATCGTCATTGTCAGCGCCGCCCGCACCCCCATGGGCGCATTCCAGGGTGACTTTGCTTCGCTTGCTGCACACGATCTTGGCGGCGTAGCCATCAAAGCTGTAGTCGAGCGCGCTGGTATTGCGCCCGATGTGGTCAATGAATTGCTGTTTGGCAATTGCCTGATGGCAGGCCAGGGCCAGGCACCTGCCCGGCAAGCAGGCTTCAAAGGTGGTTTGCCTAAAAGTGCTGGCGCGGTGACGCTGTCTAAAATGTGCGGCAGCGGCATGCGTGCTGCCATGTTTGCGCATGACATGTTGACTGCTGGTAGCGCCGATGTGATCGTAGCGGGCGGCATGGAGAGTATGACCAACGCGCCGCATTTGCTGCTGAAGGGGCGCAGCGGTATCCGCATTGGGCATGACCGAATTTTTGACCACTTGATGCTGGATGGTTTGGAGGACGCCTATGAGGCAGGCCGCTCGATGGGCACCTTTGGCGAAGAATGTGCCGACAAGTACAAATTTACCCGCGAGGCACAAGATAAATTTGCTATCGCCAGCGTAGAGCGTGCGCAAGCAGCTGCTAAATCAGGTGCATTTGCAGCAGAAATCACACCCGTGACAGTGAAAACGCGCTCAGGCGATGTGGTAGTTAGCATCGACGAGGGCCCTGCCAAAGCGCGCCTAGACAAGATTGCCACACTGAAGCCTGCGTTTAAAAAAGACGGCACGATTACCGCTGCATCCAGCTCGTCCATTAACGACGGCGCGGCTGCGCTAGTAATGATGCGTGCCAGCACTGCTGCCAAGCTGGGCTGCACGCCATTGGCCCGTATTGTCAGCCACGCGCTGCATGCACAAGAGCCCAACTGGTTTACCACTGCGCCCGTAGGTGCAACCCAAAAGGCTTTGGCCAAGGCTGGCTGGAGCGTGAAAGATGTAGATCTGTGGGAAGTGAACGAGGCATTTGCTGTCGTGCCTATGGCGCTGATGACCGAGCTGAACGTGGCGCACGAGATCGTTAACGTGAATGGCGGAGCCTGTGCGCTGGGCCATCCCATTGGTGCCAGCGGTGCGCGCATCATGGTCACGCTGATGCATGCCCTGAAAGCGCGCGGTCTAAAACGCGGCTTGGCTACGCTGTGTATTGGCGGCGGCGAAGGCACTGCCGTAGCACTAGAGTTGTTGTAAGTACTATTGATTAAATATCTGCTTGAGCAGGATTTACTTGGGTTAGAAGGCTATTTTGTTATGAAAACACTCATCCTAGGGGCTTCACGCGGCATTGGCCTAGAGTTTGTACGCCAGTACACGCATGCAGGCGCGCAGGTGACGGCAACGGCGCGCAATGAAGACGGTTTGCAAAAGATCAAAGCGTTGGATGCCAAAGCGCTCATACTGGACGTAGCCGACCCCGCCAGTGTGAGCGGTTTGGCATGGATGTTGGACGGCGAGAAATTTGACGTAGCCATTTATGTTGCGGGCGTGTATACCGAGAGTGGCGCTACCACGCCGCCAACACAAGCTGAGTTTGACCACGTCATGCACGCCAACGTACTGGGCGCCATGCAAACCATTCCCCAAGTCGCGCCCTTGGTGGCACAGGCCAAAGGTAAATTCATTTTTATCAGCAGCGACATGGGCTGTATTGGCGAGACCCGCGCCAGCTTTGCTTGGACTTATCGCGTTAGCAAAGCGGCGCTCAATATGGCTGTGATGGCTGCACAGACTGACTACCCTGATGCTTTAATGTTACCCATGCACCCCGGCTGGGTGCGCACCGACATGGGCGGGCCCAATGCGTCGATAGGTACCGAAGAATCCGTCACAGCGATGTGCAAAACCATCGCGGCGTTAACGGCCAAAGACAAAGGCAAGTACTTGCATTACGACGGTCGCGCTTTTAGCAGCTGGTAAATCGTTGAGCAGTCGCTATACAGTTGTTAAACATTGATATTTCTAGGACCACCCCATGCAGCTTACTGAAGACCATATTGCCGTACAAGACGCGGTGCGCGCCTATGTACAAGCTGAGATTGCGCCGCACGCCGCGGCATGGGACAAATCGCACCACTTCCCGGCTGCGCAGCTGCGCGGCCTGGCCGACCTAGGCTGCTACGGCGTGGCCGTGCCCGAGCAGTATGGTGGTGCGGGGCTAGACTACCTTAGCTTAGCTTTGATCTTGGAAGAAGTTGCCGCTGGCGATGGTGCAACCTCAACTATTGTGAGCGTCAACAACTGCCCGGTGTGCTCCATTTTGATGGCATGGGGCAACGAAGCACAAAAGCAAAAATACCTAAAACCTTTGGCGCGCGGCGACATGCTGGGTGCGTTTTGCCTGACAGAGCCGCACGTGGGCAGCGAAGCGGCAGGTTTAAAAACTACTGCTACTAAAGAGGGTGACCATTACGTACTGAGTGGCGTTAAACAATTTATCACCAGCGGTAAAAATGGTGATGTGGCGATCGTTATGGCAGTCACCGACAAAGCGGCTGGCAAAAAAGGCATCAGCGCTTTCGTCGTGGAGACAAAAACACCCGGTTATGAAGTAGCCCGCATCGAAGACAAGCTGGGCCAACATGCCAGCGACACTGCACAAATTCGTTTCGACAATTGCCTTGTGCCGGCAGAAAATTTAATTGGCGAAGAAGGCCAGGGCTTAAAAATCGCACTCAGTGGCCTAGAAGGCGGGCGCATCGGCATCGCGTCGCAGTGCATCGGCATGGCGCGTGCAGCGTTTGATGCAGCACTGCAGTACAGCAAGGATCGCGTCAGCTTTGGACAACCCATTTTTCAGCACCAAGCCGTGCAGTTCAAGCTAGCCGACATGGCCACGCAAATCGAGGCGGCGCGGCAATTGATTCACCATGCCGCATCGCTCAAAGACGCAGGCCAGCCCTGCCTGAAAGAAGCCGCCATGGCCAAACTATTTGCCAGCGAGATGGCCGAGCGCGTGTGCAGCGATGCTATTCAAGTGCACGGCGGCTATGGCTACGTCACAGATTTTCCGTTGGAGCGTATTTACCGCGATGTGCGTGTGTGCCAAATCTACGAAGGCACAAGTGATGTACAAAAGATACTGATTGGCCGCGCGCTGGCTTGATCTGGACACTTTAGCTTGCAATTGCCTGACGTTGTAGCGGGCCTTCGCGATTGCACGAAAAACATTCCATCAGGGCTTTTCTCCTCTGAAATCAGACACAAAAAGTCATAACAGCTGTGTCCCCAAAGCGGACTATCCTGCGGATAACACTTAGTCCTAGGCGATTGATGCATACCCATAATCACGTTGCTTAGTAGTATTAGCAAAGCTTTACTACAGCCGATGCCTTGGATTAATTGACACCACCATTTGGAGATATTCTGTGAAACTCGTACGCACTCTCGCTTTGACTTCTATCGCTCTGGCAGCAGCTACTGCCAGCTATGCACAAAACATCAAAATTGGTGTTGCAGGCCCCTTCACCGGTGGCTCGTCTTCTATGGGCGTGAGCATGCGCGACGGCGTGCGCCTAGCCACAGATGAAATCAATAAAGCTGGTGGCGTGTTGGGCCGCAAGCTAGAGCTCATTGAGCGCGACGACGAAGCTAAAAACGAGCGCGGCGTGCAAATTGCCCAAGAACTGATCAATAAAGAAAAAGTTACTGCTACCGTGGGTTACATCAACACCGGCGTGGCACTGGCATCACAGCGCTTCTTTCAAGAAGCCAAAATCCCGGTGATGAACAACGTGGCCACTGGTTCGTTGGTGACCCATCAGTTCGACGACCAGCCAGAGAACTACATCTTCCGCAACGCTGCGCACGACAGCATTCAAGCGCCAATGATTGTGGAAGAAGCTGTGACACGCCGTGGCTACAAAAAAGTGGCCATTTTGGCTGACTCCACCAACTACGGTCAACTAGGCCGTGCCGACCTGGAAACCGCTTTGCAATTAAAGGGCATCAAAGCTGTAGCGGTAGAGAAGTTCAACGTTAAAGACGTGGACATGACCGCACAGTTGCTCAAGGCCAAAGAAGCCGGTGCCGAAGCCGTGTTGACCTATGCGATTGGCCCTGAACTGGCGCAAATCGCTAACGGCATGACCAAGCTGGGCTGGAAAGTGCCTATGGTTGGCAGCTGGACTTTGTCAATGGCTAACTTTATTGATAACGCAGGCCCAGGCGGCGAAGGCGCGCGCATGCCGCAAACCTTTATCCAAGAGCCCACCACGCCTAAGCGTCAATCGTTCATCATCAACTACTTGAAGACCTTCAATCCCAAGAACGCGCGTATTGACTCGCCCGTATCGGCTGCACAAGGCTACGACTCGATTTATTTGCTAGCTGCTGCTATCAAGCAAGCCAACTCGACCGACGGCCCGAAGATCAAAGCCGCGCTGGAAGACTTGAAGACCCCAGTTGAAGGTGTGATCACTACCTATAACAAGCCATTCACCGCTAAAGACCACGAAGCCATCACTGCCAACATCCCAGTGTTCGGCGAGGTCAAAGGCCAGCGCGTGGTGTACGCCTACCCAGACGACCAGAAGAAGGCCTCTGAAGTGCGTGTTAAAGACGTCAATGCCAAAGGCGCTTTGGCCGTTAAGAAGTAATCGCATAGGCAACCAAGCACCGCGTGGGCCTGGCAGGCCTTGCGGTGCTTTTTTGTCGCCCATTTGATGCACAGTGAGGCGCACGGCCCAGCATCGTTACCCAAGGCGGAATTTATGGAAATCCTACTCCAACTCATTTATAGCGGTATTGCGCTGGGCATGATTTATGCCGTCATCGCGTTTGGCTACCAGCTTACTTTTCAAACCTCAGACACGCTGAACTTTGGCCAAGGCGATGCACTGATGTTAGGTGCCATGGTGGGCCTGACCTTGGTGAACGCAGGTGTCAACTACTGGCTGATGATCCCAATGGTGATTGTGTTTGGCCTGGTGCAAGGTGGCATTGTGGAGCGCATTGGTGTGCGTCCTGCCATCAAGATTAAGAGTGAGTTTGGCTGGATCATGTCCACCATTGCCTTGGGTATTATTTTTAAAAACGTGGCCGAGAATATTTGGGGCCGAGACGATCTGAAGTTCCCCTCGCCCTTGCCTGAGTCACCGCTTAAAGTGTTTGGCGCTAACGTATTGCCTATGGAATTGTTAGTGGTAGCGGGTGCAGTATTCATGATGCTGGCGGTAGAGTTTTTTAACCGTAAAACGATTTACGGTAAGGCTGTAGTAGCCACCTTTAACGACCGCGATGCAGCCAAGCTGATGGGCATCAATACCGGTTTGGTGATTACCTTTTCGTATGCGCTGTCGTCGGCCACGGCTGGCTTTGCCGGCGTGTTGATTGCGCCGCTCACATTAACTGGTGCCACCATGGGCGCGGTGCTGGGCCTGAAAGCTTTTGCAGTGGCCATTATTGGCGGCTTGACCAGCGGCATGGGCATCATCGTGGGCGGCATTATTTTGGGCATTGCCGAAACCACTACAGGTTTTTATATTTCGACCGGCTACAAAGACGTACCCGGCCTCGTACTGCTGCTACTGGTACTGGCCTTTAAGCCTGCTGGTTTGTTTGGCAAAGCCGCTATCAAGAAAGTTTAACGATGAATCGCAAGACCTTAATTGCCGCTGTCATCGGCTTGGCACTGCTGGCTGCAGTGCCGCTATTTACCAGCAATCCGTACTATGTGCACATGATCGGCACGATCATGATCTATGCTATTTTGCTGTTTGGTTTAGATATTGTGGTGGGTTATACCGGCCAGGTGTCGCTGGGCCACGCAGGTTTGTTTGGTGTGGGCTCGTACACCGCAGGTGTGATGTTTATGAAGCTAGGCGCACCACTGTGGCTGATTATTCCGGCCAGTGTGGTGGTGACTGCTGGTTTTGGCGCGCTGCTGGCGCTGCCTGCTTTGCGCGTATCAGGCCCTTATCTGGCGATGGTGACCTTGGCTTTTGGCACCATCATTCAAATTTTGATCAACGAGATGACCTTTCTTACTGAAGGTCCGTTGGGTATCAAAATTCCTAAGCCGTCGCTGTTTGGTACCCAGTTGCATGAGAACGGGTTTTACTGGCTGGTGTTTGGCCTCATGACGCTGTCGCTTGTTGTTGTGCACCGCATTTTGAACTCGCAACTGGGCCGCGCATTTGAAGCGCTGCGCGGTAGCCCTGTGGCGTCTGATTGTATGGGTGTGTCGGTGTACAGCTACAAGGTGTATGCCTTCGTGATCAGCGCTGGTTTTGCCGGTTTGGCAGGCGCGTTGTACTCGTATTCTGAGCAATATATTTCGCCCAATACGTACAACAACGAACTTACCGTGTTGTTCTTGCTGGCTGTCATTATGGGTGGCCGCAAAACACGCTCTGGTGTACTGCTAGGCGCAGCGATTATTGTGATTTTGCCTAAACTTCTGGACGATTTAGAAATGTTCCGTGTGGTGGCGTCGTCACTTGCTGCGCTGATGTTGGTGGGTGGTGCTATCGGCGTGGCCAAAAAAATCACCACGCCTAAAGCGATGGCTATTCCTGTCATTGGTACCATGGCGCTGGCAGGCTTTGCGTTCTGGTTGCAGTCGATTACTGACTGGCGCTTGAGTATCTTTGGTTTGATGATTTTGTTTGTGGTGTACTACTTGCAAGACGGTATTGTGGGTTTTGTGCGTAGCTTGTTCTTTAAACGCAAATCCACGTCGATGGCCAGTGATCTTGACGCGGGTGACACGGGTAAAGACGCCATCATGGTGGCTGCGCACGCTGGCAGCCAAGAGACTGGTGGCGACCTACTGGTGGCAAGCAATGTACTGATGCAGTTTGGCGGCCTTAAAGCGCTGAACAATGTCGACTTGCGCATCCAGCGCGGCACCATCCACGGTTTGATTGGCCCTAACGGCTCGGGCAAAAGCACCATGATGAACGTGCTGACGGGCATCTATGTGCCTACTGCAGGCACTATCGAGTTTGCTGGCCGCTCCGTGGTGGGCCGCACTTCGTCAGACATTGCCTTGTCGGGCATTGCACGCACCTTTCAAAACGTGCAGTTGTTTGGTGAGATGACGGCGCTGCAAAACATTCAAGTGGGTTTGCACCATAGTTTTGCAAGCAATATTGCCGATGTAGCCTTGCACACGCCGCGCTACGCGCGTGAAGACAAAGCCGCTACCGAACGCGGTTTGGGGTTGCTGCGATTTGTCGGTCTGTCTGACATGGCTACAGAAGAAGCCCGCAATTTGCCTTACGGCAAACAGCGCCTGCTAGAAATTGCCCGCGCGTTGGCGCTTGACCCGCAACTGCTGTTGCTTGACGAACCTGCTGCAGGCCTGACTGCGCCAGACATCAAAGAACTGATCGCCATCATCCGCAAGATTCGCGATCACGGCATTACTGTGATTTTGATCGAGCACCATATGGACGTGGTGATGGAGTTGTGCGACACGGTCTCCGTGCTGGACTTTGGCCAAAAGATTGCCGAAGGCAAGCCAGCAGAAGTGCAGGCCAACGAAAAAGTGATCGAGGCATATCTGGGCGGTACTGCCCATTAAGCACCAGAGGAACACACCATGTTAAGCATTAAAAACCTCGAAGCTGGCTACGGCAAAGTGCAAGTGTTGCACGGTATTTCTATGGAAGTACCCAAGGGCAAAGTGGTTACCCTTATCGGCTCTAACGGCGCTGGCAAAACCACCACTATGCGCGCTGTGTCAGGCATGATCAAACCTACTGGTGGCGAGATCAGCCTGCACGGCAAGCGTGTGGATGGGATGGAGTCTTACACCATTGCAAAGCAAGGCCTGGCCCATTCGCCCGAAGGCCGCCGCGTGTTTGCCACAATGAGCGTGACCGACAACCTTACCTTGGGTGCCTTCCCGCGCCTGACAGGCAGCCGCCCCAAAGGCGATGTAAAAGCCGACTTAGAGAAGGCCTTAGAGCTGTTCCCGCGCCTTAAAGAGCGCCGCACGCAATTGGCAGGCACGCTGTCGGGCGGCGAGCAGCAAATGCTGGCCATGGCCCGCGCCATTATGCTCAACCCTGAAATTGTGCTGCTAGACGAGCCGTCAATGGGCCTCGCGCCTATTTTGGTAGAAGAAGTGTTTAACATCATCACTCGCCTTAAAAGCCAAGGCGTGACGATGCTGCTGGTGGAGCAGTTTGCTGCAGCGGCTTTGAAGGTGGCCGACTATGGCTACGTGTTGGAGAATGGGCGCATATCTGTGCATGGCCCGGCAGATAAGCTGAAAGACGATCCTGCAGTCAAAGCCGCTTACTTGGGTGGTTAATGGGTGGTGGCTAACTGAGCGGTTATCTAGGCGGTTAATTTCGCTCAAGCTGTACGCCGTCAAGCTACTGCGCCTTAGTGCCACAATAGGTACTAAGGCGTTTTTATTTGGAAAGTCATATATGCCAATTACCAAAAGCTCTCGCGCCATGGTGGACGAAGCCATGGCGCAGGTTACAACCTATACCGTGCGCGAAGTGCAAGCCAAAGTGGCGGCAGGCACAGCGCAAGTGGTGGATATTCGCGACATTCGTGAGCTAGACAAAGGTACCATCACGGGCAGCGTGCATGCGCCGCGCGGCATGCTGGAGTTTTGGGTGGACCCAGAATCGCCGTACCATAAAAAGATGTGGGCCGACGAGAGCAAAGAGTTCATCTTGTTTTGCGGTCTAGGTTGGCGCAGCGCGCTAACTACTAAAACGTTGCAAGATATGGGTATGACCAATGTAGCGCACATGGACGGTGGCTGGGACGAATGGGTAAAGCTGGGCGGCGCGACGCAAACGCTGGAAGAGCGTAAAGCTCAAAAACTAGCGCACAACCCGTAAATCACTGTAGAGACAAAATTTTATAGATAAAACGCTCCTAACCCAAGTAAATCATGCTCAAGCAGCTATTAAAAATATAGTGAATGTGCTAACGAAGTTTGGTGCAGCGCTGTCTGACTGCGATGGTGTGTTGGTCGATAGCGAGCCGATTACCAACGGCGTATTGCGCGATATGTTGGCATAACTTGGGCTACTGCGTGGGGCTACTTGCCCCAAGGTGAGTTCCAGTCAAACGGGGCTGCGTTGCAGGCGGTGGGTGTGCAGCGGGTTTTTAAAGATATAGCGCAGTTGCCTAAGTTGCTATGCTTAGGGTAGTATCCAAACTCCAACTTATCTGTTGATGACCGCGAATTAGTTCTCGTTTTTTTAAATACTTAGTTCGATGACTTTACAAACTTACCTCGGGATCGATCTTGGCACATCAGAGCTGAAAGTATTGCTGATTGACCAGCAAGGCCTAGCGCTGGGTAGCGCTAGCGCGCCATTAGCAATTAGTCAGCCGCACGCAGGTTGGTCTGAGCAAGACCCCATGTCGTGGGTGCATGCCATGGTGGCGGCTTGCGCTAGTCTGCGCCAGCAGTATCCTGCCCAGTATGCAACTGTACAAGGCATTGGCCTATCAGGCCAAATGCACGGGGCTGCCTTGCTCAACACAAATAATGAAGTGCTCAGACCGTGCATGCTGTGGAACGATACCCGCAGCGCGCAGGAATGCATCGATTTAAAGCGTGCTCGCCCTGATTTGGAAGAGATTACTGGCAACTTGTCCATGCCAGGATTTACTGCGCCTAAAGTGCAATGGGTAAGGCACCACGAACCTGAAATTTTCGCCCAAATTGCCAAAGTATTGCTGCCTAAAGATTTCTTAAGACTGCATCTGACGGGCGACTATGTGAGCGATATGTCGGATGCCGCTGGTACGCTGTGGCTAGACGTAGCCCACAGAGACTGGTCTGATGCCATGCTGGCTGCCACGGGTCTTGCGCGGCACCATATGCCGCGCTTGGTAGAAGGCAGTGATGTGTCGGGGCATTTGTCTGCAGATGCAGCCAAACAACTCGGTTTGAACGCTGGCATACCAGTAGCAGGCGGTGCAGGCGACAATGCTGCAAGTGCTATAGGTTTGGGCATCATCAGCCCCGGCGATGGCTTTTTATCGCTGGGCACCAGCGGAGTGATTTTTTTAGCTACAGAAAAATTTGCACCCAACCCTGCTAACGCAGTGCATGCGTTTTGCCATGCGCTGCCAAATGCATGGCACCAGATGGCGGTCATGCTGTCAGCGGCAAGCTGCCTGCGATGGGTTACCCAGCTAACGGGCTCAGCTGATGAGGCTACTTTGCTGCAAGCCGTGGCGCAACTGAGCGACCAAGAGCGTGCCAACGCGCCGCTATTTTTACCTTATCTGTCAGGCGAAAGAACCCCGCATAACGATGCTAATGCTACTGGCGTATTGATGGGATTGCGCCAGACGCACAGCGCTGCGCACCTAGGCTATGCCGTCATCGAAGGTGTCGGATTCGGCTTACTCGACGGTATGAATGCGCTGCGCCAAGCAGGCGGTAGCGCCCAGCAATTGCAGTTAGTAGGCGGCGGGTCTAAAAGTGCACTGTGGGCACAACTGCTGGCTGATATTTTGGATATAAAGATTGCGACCTACAAGGTAAGCAGTGTGGGCGCAGCGCTAGGCGCAGCGCGTTTGGGGCAGTTGTCTGTAGAGGGCAGTGACGCTGCATCAGTGGCCCGTATTTGCACGCAGCACGAGGTAGAGCAGGTATATACGCCTAATGCAACTGTGCACCGTGCTTTGATGTTGCGCTACGCACGCTTTAAGGCGCTGTATGTAACGCTCAAGCCTGCCTTCGCTGACCACGCAGTTGTAAATGCCGTATGCGCTTAAATATTTCTAATTATTTTTTGGAGTGACTACATGACTACTTTTTTCGGTGATATCGACAAAATCAAATACGAAGGGCCAGAATCGTCCAACCCATTGGCTTATAAATGGTATGACGAGAACCGCATGGTGCTGGGCAAGACCATGAAAGAGCAACTGCGCATGGCAGTGTGCTACTGGCACAACTTCTGCTGGAACGGCTTTGATCCGTTTAGCCACACAGGTACGCTAGAGCGTCCGTGGTTCAAAATTGCTGATCCGATGGACAGCGCCAAAGCCAAGGCTGATGTGGCGTTTGAATTTTTTAGAAAGCTGGGGTTGCCCTACTATTCTTTTCACGACCGCGATATTGCACCAGAAGGCGCGACACCCCAAGAGAGCGTGAGCAACCTCAAGGCCATGGTGGACTATTTGGGACGCAAGCAGTCAGACACTGGCATCAAGCTGCTGTGGGGTACGGCTAATGCGTTCAGCAACCGCCGCTTTATGTCGGGCGCGGGCACCAACCCCAACCCCGAGATTTTTGCACTGGCTGCCCTGCAAGCGCGTGAAGCCATGAACGCTACCAAGGCACTGGGCGGTGAGAACTATGTGCTGTGGGGCGGCCGCGAAGGATACGAGACCTTGCTCAACACCAACTTGCGACAAGAGGGCTTGCAGTTTGGCCGCTTCTTGCAAATGGTGGTGGAGCATAAGCACAAGATTGGCTTGAAAGGCCATATCTTGATCGAACCCAAACCACGTGAGCCGTCCAAACACCAGTACGACTTTGATGTGGCCACCGTGTTTGGCATGTTGCAGCAGTGGGGCTTGGAAAAAGAAGTCACAGTGAACATTGAGGCCAACCACGCCACGCTGGCAGGGCACAGCTTTGAGCACGAAATTGCCACGGCAACAGCATTGGGCATCTTCGGCTCTATCGACATGAACCGCGGCGACATGCAGTGCGGCTGGGACACTGACCAGTTTCCTAACAACGTGCCCGACACCGCATTGGCCATGTACTACATCATGCAAAACGGCGGTTTTACGCACGGTGGTGTGAACTTTGATGCCAAATCGCGCCGCCAGTCGCTTGACCCTGTAGATATGTTTCACTCCCACATTGGCGGGGTAGATGTGACGGCACGCGGACTACTTATCGCTGAAAAATTAATCAACGATGGTAAATGGGCAGACTTTGTGAAGCAGCGCTACGCAGGCTGGCAAGCGCCTTGGGCGCAAAACGTACTGGCAGGTAAGTGCAATCTGGACGAGATTGCCGATCATGCTTTTAAGCGCAACATCGACGAAGCACCCACCTCGGGCCGTCAAGAGTACTTAGAAAACTTGGTTAATCAGTTTTGCTAATCTCACACGGCTGTGCACACAGATGCTACTGCCCCAGTACGCTGGTATGTGACAGTGCAGGTTTTACTAGTGCTTTCAAGCTAGCTTAGGCTTGCTAAAGCAGCTTTCACGGGCCGTTAAATCTGTCACAATGCGGCTAATTGACGTTTACGTAAACGTCAATTAATTTTTCACTATTTGAAAAGTACTGAGACAACGCTATGCCCGTGCTAGAGACCCAACTGAACGCCCGTTCTGCCGACTTCTTGGCCAATGCTGCCGCTATGCGCACGGTGGTAGACGACTTGCGCACACGGATAGCCCAAGCGCAGCTGGGCGGTGGCGACGCAGCGCGTGCCAAGCATTTAGCGCGCAACAAGCTGCTGCCGCGCGACAGGGTGAACATGCTGCTAGACCCCGGGACACCGTTTTTAGAAATTGCGCCCTTGGCTGCACTGGGCATGTACCCGGACAAAGACGGCACTGACAGCGCGCCCGCTGCGGGCGTGATCGCAGGCATTGGCCGCGTGAGCGGTGTGGATTGCATGATTGTGTGCAACGACGCTACGGTCAAAGGCGGCACCTACTATCCGCTGACGGTCAAGAAGCATTTGCGTGCGCAAGAGATTGCACAGCAAAACCGCCTGCCTTGTATTTACCTGGTGGACTCGGGCGGCGCAAACCTGCCCAACCAAGACGAGGTGTTTCCCGATCGCGACCATTTTGGTCGCATCTTCTACAACCAAGCGCAGATGAGCGCGCAGGGCATTGCCCAAGTGGCGGTGGTCATGGGCAGCTGCACGGCGGGTGGCGCGTACGTGCCCGCGATGAGCGATGAGACGGTGATTGTGAAAAACCAGGGCACCATCTTTTTAGGCGGCCCGCCACTGGTGAAGGCCGCTACGGGCGAGGTGGTGACATCGGAAGATTTGGGCGGCGGAGATGTTCACACCCGCCTGTCGGGCGTGGCTGACCACTTGGCCAACGACGATACGCATGCGTTGGGCATTGCCCGTAATATTGTTAAGAATATTAATGCAAATAATGGCTTTCAGACCGTAGAAACTGCTCAGGCAGCTATTAAATTAATAGTGAAGCCAAAGTTTGCTGCACAAGAGTTGTATGGCGTGATTCCCGTGGATACACGCAAACCATTCGACGTGCGCGAGATCATTGCGCGCATTGTGGACGGCAGCGACTTTGACGAATTCAAAGCACGCTTTGGCACCACGCTGGTGACAGGCTTCGCCAAAATAGAAGGTATATCGGTGGGCATCATTGCTAACAACGGCATCTTGTTCAGCGAGTCGGCGCAAAAAGGCGCGCACTTTATTGAGCTGTGCTGCCACCGCAAAATCCCGCTGGTTTTTTTGCAAAATATCACTGGCTTCATGGTGGGCCGCAAGGTGGAAAATGAAGGCATCGCACGCCACGGTGCCAAGATGGTGACCGCGGTGGCTACTGCCAATGTGCCTAAATTTACCGTCATCATAGGTGGCAGCTTTGGTGCTGGCAATTACGGCATGTGTGGCCGCGCTTTTAGCCCGCGCTTTTTGTGGATGTGGCCGAACGCGCGCATTAGCGTGATGGGTGGTGAGCAAGCCGCCTCGGTAATGGCCACAGTCAAGCGCGATGGTATTGAGGGCAAAGGCGGGCGGTGGAGCGCCGACGAAGAGGCCGCCTTTAAAGCACCCATCAAAACCCAGTACGAAACCCAAGGCCACCCGTACTACGCCACGGCTCGCCTGTGGGACGACGGCATTATCGACCCTGCAGACACGCGCCGCGCGCTGGCGCTGGGGTTAGCAGCAACGCGAAACGCGCCTATACCAGAGCCTAAGTTTGGCATTTTCCGCATGTAATGTGTATAATTATTAGAATTTATACACATAACAAGGAAAATCATGCGTACCAACATTGTGATTGACGACCAATTGATGTCGGCTGCCATGCGGGCAGGTGACTTTAAAACTAAAAAAGACGCTGTTGAGGAAGGTTTGCGGCTACTGGCGCGGCGCAAGGCGTACCAAGACATTCGCGCCTTGCGTGGCAAATTGCACTGGGACATACAAGGCGATTGGTCTGTACCCCAGAACACGTTGCAAGACAACCGCGTAGCCTACAAAGTGGAGCGCAAAGCGTGATAACCGTGGACGCCAGCGTGTGGATTGACTATTTCAACGGCACGCAAACCCCGCAAACGCTACAGCTAGATGCTGTGCTGGACGACTCTAGCCATGACTTGGTGGTGCTGGACGTGGTGCTGATGGAGGTGCTGCGCGGTTACCGCCATGAGAGTGAATGGCAGTTGGCCAACAACACCTTGTCAGCGCTGCCGGTGATGACGGCAGGCGGCACCGAAATAGCGCGCGCAGCAGCAGGCATATACCGCCAGTTGCGTTCAGTGGGTGTTACGGTGCGCAGTAGCATTGATCTGCTGGTGGGCGCTTGGTGCATTAAGCAAGACTGCGCGTTAATTCATAACGACCGTGATTTTGCGCCTATGCAGCAACATCACGGTTTGCCAGTTTTAGGTGCCATGTAGCATGCACGCAATTGACCATTTCTGCATGTTGGCGCGCTACAACGTGTGGGCCACGCAGCGCTTGCTAGCGGCGATAGACACACTGGACGATGGGGTTTACCACAAAGACGCAGGGCTATTTTTCAAGTCTATCCACCGTACGCTGAACCACATGCTGGTGGGTGAGCATTTGCTGTGGTACCCGCGATTTGCTAAAGGCATTTCGCCGAAATTAGCATTGGACATGGAAGCCGAGCCCGTGCGAGAGCGGCTAGGGCAAGCGCTAAAAGGCGGCTCTGCGAATTGGCAGCCATTGATTAAGTCATGGCCTATCGAACGCTTTGATGACAAGTTAAGCTACACCGCCAGCAACGGCCAAGCTATGTCGCTGCCTTTCGCTGCCACGCTGGCCCATGTTTTTAACCACGGCACCCACCACCGCGGGCAGATTACAGCGGCATTGACAGCGCTGGGCCAGCCTTGTCCAGTGCTGGATTTGGTTTTCATGTTGCAAGAGGAGGGTTAGATAATGAACTTCAATTTTTGGGCAGTATTCGAGCGGTTATACAAGTGCTCAACGGCCTCGTACTTAAACATACTTTGCATGATTTTACTGACGGGAGTGCTCAGTAGCATAGCAACAGCGCAGGAGTTGCAAGTCGAAATTAATGAACAAGTCGTATCAATAGATAAAAAAAGCAGTTTATTTTCGTTTCAGCTAGAAACTACACTGTACAAACCCGATGGTGATGGACCTTTTCCGATAGTCATAATTAACCACGGCAAAGCTGCAGGTGACCCAAAATTCCAAGCGCGTTACAGGCCTAATAGTGCGGTGAGGTTTTTTTTGCAGCGTGGCTATGCCGTTGTAGTGCCAATGCGGCAAGGTTTTTCTAAATCGACCGGCAACTACATCAGCGGTGGCTGCAATGTGTTGAGTAATGGGCTACTGCAGGCCGAAGATGCCAAGGCCGTGCTCGACTGGATAGTTATTCAGCCGTGGGCTGATAAAGAACGCATGTTAGTTTTGGGCCAGTCACATGGGGGCTGGACCACCTTGGCGCTGGGCAGCGTCGGTTATCCAGGGGTCAAGGGCCTGGTCAATTTTGCAGGCGGCTTACGCCAAGAAAACTGCCCTGGTTGGGAGGGTACCTTAGCGCGTGCAGCAGGTGATTTGGGTAAAACCACCAAGTCACCGTCGATATGGTTTTATGGCGACAACGACAGCTATTTCCCACCCCGTTTATTTAAGTCAATGTTTGAGCAATACAAAACTGGTGGTAGTGATGCAGAGTTAGTCGAGTTTGGCAATTTTGGGAGTGACGCACACAGTATGTTTGGCTCGCGCAGCGGCCAGAGTATTTGGCAGCCTAAACTGACGGTTTTTATGCAAAGGCTGGGTTTGCCCAGCGCTGTTATTTACAGCAAATTTGGTTTAATCAACGTAATGGTTACGCCGCCTAAAACAAGCTATGCCGACGTGCAAGATGTAGACAAAGTGCCTTTTATGAAAGAGTATGGCAAAACCGGCTATAAGAATTATTTGTTACGCCAAATGCCACGAGCTTTTGCTATATCACCCTCGGGTGCTTGGGGGTGGGCAGAAACGGGTGATGACCCCTTATCGCGTGCATTGGCCATTTGCAAACGCAATACAAAAGACGAATGTATGTTGTACTCTGTAGACGATACAGTGGTATGGCAACCTCAATAAACCAACATGCAAACCATCAACACTGTCGTGGTAATGCATGTCGCCACAGTCACCTTGTCACGCACAGATGTGCGCAACGCTTTTAACGACGAAATGATCGCCGAGCTAACGCAAGCTTTCACACAGCTAGGCGCGCGCGACGACGTGCGCTGTATCGTGCTGGCTGCCCAAGGCCCGGCGTTTTGCGCAGGTGCCGACCTGAACTGGATGCGCAAAATGGCTGACTATTCGGCAGACGAAAATCTGGCCGACGCTGCCAAACTGGCCGAGATGCTGCGCGTGATGTACGAATGCCCTAAGCCCACCGTGGCGCGCGTGCAGGGCGATGTGGTAGCGGGCGGCATGGGGCTGGTGGCGGCTTGCGATATAGCCGTCTCTGTCGATACGGCTCACTATTGCCTGAGTGAAGTCAAGCTGGGGTTGATCCCCGCCACCATTAGCCCGTATGTTATCCGTGCCATAGGCGCACGCGCAGCGCACCGCTACTTTTTAACTGCAGAACGGTTTAGCGCATTGGAAGCCTTGCGCATAGGCTTTGTGCACGAGGTGGTGCTAGCGGAGCAGCTAGACGTTAAGGTATGCGAGATTACGGCTGCATTGTGCAGCGCCAGCCCGAATGCAGTAAAGGTGTGCAAAAAGCTAGTGCAAGAGGTGGCAAACAGACAAATCAGTCAACCCTTGATAGCGCAAACCGTTGCGGGTATTGCCGATATACGTTCTAGCGCCCAAGGCAAAGAGGGTGTGTCGTCGTTTTTACAAAAACGCAAACCTAGTTGGCTAAATTAAGCCAACGAACGCTTGCCAAGCCGCACCGATTTAAGAAGGAGCCCCTATGGATAACATTCTTCCCTATCTGCAGCAGTTAGTGGCCCATCTGTTCAGCAGTGGCGGGGATGCCCTAGGTTCTGCAGGCAATGTGGTGGGGGCTATGGACATGGCAGGTTTGGTCGCGCTCGCGGCAGCACTAGGCTGGGCCAGTGGCATTCGTTTGTATTTGGTGGTTTTCTTAACCGGCATGGCGGGCTACTTTGGATTTATCCCCTTGCCAAATGGTTTGCATGTGCTGCAACACCCAGCCATGCTGGCAGGCAGTGGAGCCATGTTGTTTGTTGAATTTTTTGCCGACAAAATTCCGGGAGTGGATACGCTGTGGGACATGATTCACACCGTTATTCGCGTGCCCGCAGGCGCTGCACTAGCGGCTGGTGTGTTTGGGGCCGACAGCGCCACCATGGGCATGGTGGCTGGCCTGCTGGGCGGCACGCTGGCCGCCACATCACATGCTACCAAGCTGACCACCCGTGCAGCTATCAACACATCACCCGAACCCTTTAGCAACATCGCCATGAGCTTTGTAGAAGAGGGCGGAGTGCTGGGCATGCTGTGGCTGGCTACCAATTACCCCATTACGTTTGGCGTGGTGCTGTGCATCGTGCTAGTTCTGTCGGTGGTTTTGATAGCGGTGTTGCTCAAATTCCTTAAAACCATAGTGCGCCGCATCTTCGAATTTTTCTCTGGTAATCCAAGGACAGCCTAAATGTTTAGCAAAATACTGATCGCCAATCGCGGCGAGATTGCCTGCCGGGTAGCCGCAACATGCGAACGCTTAGCCATCAAAACCGTGGCGGTATATTCCACTGCAGACGCGCAGGCTAAGCATGTGGCAGCCTGTGACGAGGCGGTGTACATTGGTGTGCCCGACAGCGACAGTGGCGGCAATGCACCCAAAGACAGCTACCTGCGCTGGCAAGCCATCATCGACGCAGCCTTGGCTACGGGTGCGCAGGCAGTGCATCCCGGTTATGGTTTTTTAAGTGAAAACGAAGAGTTTGCGCAGGCCTGTGCAGATGCTGGTTTGGTATTTATCGGCCCACCGCCGTCTGCCATCAAGGCCATGGGGCTCAAAGCCGAATCTAAGCAACTGATGGAAAAAGCGGGCGTGCCTCTGGTGCCGGGCTACCACGGTGCCAACCAGGACGCAGCATTGCTCAAAAAAGAAGCTGACGGTATTGGCTACCCCGTGCTGATCAAAGCCAGCGCTGGTGGCGGTGGCAAAGGCATGCGCGCCGTAGACAAGTCTGAAGACTTCGACGCTGCGCTGCAAAGCTGCAAGCGTGAGGCCATCAGCAGTTTTGGTGATGACGCAGTGCTGATTGAAAAATATGTGCAGCGCCCGCGCCATATTGAGATACAGGTGTTTGGCGATGCGCATGGCAATTACGTGTATTTGTTTGAGCGCGACTGCAGCGTGCAGCGCCGTCACCAAAAGGTGCTGGAAGAAGCTCCTGCCCCCGGCATGACGCAAGCCATGCGCCAGCAGATGGG
>JAYSWJ010000104.1:0-1899 GCA_043718065.1 Polaromonas sp. | reverse complement strand
TTTCATAGCCAATGTCTTTGAGCCAATCATTGAGAAAAACCCCCGCTGCCTCTGCACCCTCCGTGTGGCGTGCACGGTACTCCAGGTCGTTCACATAGCGGCCAAACTCATGCAAGCCACCTATGCTGCGCGCGTTAATGGACGTGGCCAACGAATTAGAAAACAGCGCTTCAAACAGGCTGAGCTTGTACTGTGTGGCAAACGCGCCCAACTGCGCCAGCGTGGTGTGGCCGATGCCGCGTTTGGGTGAGGTGACGGCGCGCAAAAACGCCGGGTCGTCGTCGTTATTGGTGATCAAGCGCAGCCAACTGCACAGGTCTTTAATCTCTGCGCGGTCAAAAAAGCTTTGGCCGCCCGAGACTTTGTACGGCATGTTGGCTTTGCGTAGCGCTTGCTCCAGCACGCGGGCTTGGTGGTTGGCGCGGTACAAAACGGCAAAATCTTTGTACTCTTTAAATTGTGCAGCACCTGCCGTGCTGGCCGTGTCCAAGTCGCCTGCGCGCAGGCTTTGGATGCGTGCCACGGTGCGCTCAGCTTCGTGCTCTTCGTTGTCTGCATCCACCACGCGCACCGGTTCGCCTTCGCCCAGGTCGCTCCACAGCGTTTTAGGGTACAGCTTGGGGTTGGGGCCAATCACGTTGTTGGCGGCGCGCAAAATAGCCGATGTGCTGCGGTAGTTTTGCTCCAGTTTGATCAGTTTTAATTCTGGGTAGTCAATGGGCAGCTTTTTTAAGTTGTCTAGGGTCGCGCCGCGCCAGCCATAGATCGACTGGTCATCATCGCCCACGGCGGTAAAGCGGCCCTTGCTGCCCACCAGCAGTTTGAGCAGCTCGTATTGTGTGGCGTTGGTATCCTGGTATTCGTCTACCAAAATATGCTGAAACTTGTCTTGCCAATGCTGCGTGATCTCGGGCGAGTGCTGCAGCAGCTTGAGTGGCAGGCCAATCAAATCGTCAAAATCTACCGCTTGGTAGGCGGTTAAGCGCTCTTCGTAGCGACCCATGATGGTTGCGGTGACGCGCTCGTTGTCGTCTTTGGCCTGCGCCAGGGCATCCGCAGAATTAAGCCCCGCGTTCTTCCAGGCGCTGATAGCCCACTGGTGTTGCCGCGCAGCAGCGTTATCGGTGTTGCCACCGGCGTCTTTGATCATCGACAGCACATCGTCGCTGTCCAAAATACTGAACTGTGGCTTCAGACCCAGCGCATGCCCGCCCTCGCGCAGCATGCGCACGCCCAGTGCATGAAAGGTGCAAATCACCACATCTTTAGCAGCTTTGCCTATCAAGCCCTTGGCGCGCTCGCGCATCTCGGCAGCGGCTTTGTTGGTAAACGTGATAGCCGCAATTTTGCTGGCTGTGGCGCCGGCTTGGATCAAGCGGCCAATCTTGTGGGTGATGACCCGCGTTTTGCCCGACCCCGCACCCGCCAACACGAGACACGGCCCTTGCAGATAGTTCACGGCCTCTTGTTGGGCAATATTGAGACTGGGGCCAGTGGAAGACATGCGAAAAATCAGGCGATAGAACAAAACACAACTTTGAATCATACCGACAAGCCGTTATGTTTATTGCTGGCTATAACGGCAAATAAACATAAATATTTGTCAGCATGGCGCAAACCAAGGCTAGCCAAGGCTGAGACAATAGCTACTTGTTACAAGTTTTATTGGTTACCTTCCCTTTCTTCGTGCTGGTGCTGTTGGGCTACATCGCTGCGCGGCGCGCTATGCTGCCGCAGGCGGCTATTCCGGGGCTTAACAGTTTTGTGCTGTACTTTGCGCTGCCGTGCATGCTGTACCGCTTTGGGGCCAGCACACCAATTGCGCAGTTGCTCGACGCGTCTACGTTTTTTGTCTACTTGGCATGCGCGCTCACGATGGTGGCATTTACCGTAGCCGTC
>JAYSWJ010000103.1:0-12225 GCA_043718065.1 Polaromonas sp. | reverse complement strand
AGCAAGAATTAATTGGGCTGTACGGCGATTTTCTGATTTAAATAGCATGGAGTGACTCCATTAGAGCTGCAGTCTATCTATCTTAAACCTGAAACAACAGCCACAACTACTGACCACAGTGCGAGTCAGGCGCAAAGAACGCAGAGCGAGGCTTATGTTGCCTTGTGCACTAACAAATGGGCCACTGCAAGGCGTGTTTCGTTAGCCGCATTGAACAATTGTTGCCGTAATGCGATGGGCACAGTATTGTCTTGCTGCGTGGCCGCGTGTTCAATACGGCTCAAGACGTCAGCCATGCTGGTAAAACCCATCAGTTGGCATGCCCCTTTGAGCTGGTGCGCGCTACGCTTGGCTTGTTCTGCGCCCTGATCTAACAAATCGACCATGGCATGTACATCGCTATGCTGTGGATCTAGTAGCAATTGCATTTGGTGCATCACAGTATCTTGCGACATTAAATTTTGAAATTCTGCAAATATCTCAGCGTGAATAGGAGAATGATTAAGCATTTTTAAAGCGGTATACATATTTGTCTTAAAAGCGCAATGTACATTTTCAGAAATTTATTGTCTATCTGGCTTTAAAGCTAATGTGATATGTTTCACAAGATAAGCATTTAAATGCAATTGGCCGCACAAAATTATAATAAAGTATTACAGTTGTTGGAGTGCGGTGGATGCGGTAATTTCACTCAAATTGACCATTTGTAAATATGAACGAGCTAAAAACACTGTTAGGCCTGCTGTCGCAAATCACGGGTTCGTACGGCGGCATTAATTTTGGCATTGCCCACTTCGTATTTGCGGCGCTGTTTTTTGGATTTCTGTTTGTTTTCGCTCGCACTAAACACCGCGAAACACAAAGCCCGCGCGAGCTATTGTTGATGTGGGGCTTCGGGCTAGGTTTTTCGCGTGAAATATTCATGCTTTTGCTGGCTGTAGTGCAAGCTTTAAAATGGGTTGATCCTGTCAGTTTGCATGAGATATTTCCACCGCTAGAGCATGCGGTACGCACAGCATCCCAGGTCATCGTTGCGGCCGCTTACCTGCGCTACCTTTTGGACGACGAAAAACTTACCCGGCGCTATCTGCAGGTAGCGCTTAGCAGCACTGCGCTGTGCTACGTGGTTACTTTTTGGTGGTGGTCGCAGTTTATTCAAGCTAACCCGGCTTCTAAATTTGGGCAGACTTGGTGCGACTGGGTGTTTCACATCAACTCTAGTAGCTGGTTCTTACTGGCGGCAGTTATTTTGGCAGTCAAAGTCAAAGGCTGGCAGCGCAACACGGTGGTGACTGCGTTTAGTTTCTTTTTCATTGCAGATTTTTTTAAACTGCCGGATCTAGCGCTAGGGGAGGTCTATGAAAACATATTCAACCCTATAAGTCGCATTTTCTACCTGACCGCGATCCCTATGCTGGGCTACATCTATGTGCGTGAGAATTTGCAAGACGTAAAGCATTACACCCGTAGCCTAGAGACGCAAGTCAAAGCGCGTGCCATAGCAGAGCAAATGGCGCAGGCCAAAAGCAGTTTTTTAGCTATTATGAGTCACGAGATTCGCACACCCATGAATGGCGTGATTGGCATGACGCAGCTATTAGCCACCACACCTTTGAATAAAGAGCAGCAGGGTTTTGTATCTACTATCCACAAGTCTGGTGAGTCTGTGTTGCTAGTACTCAACGATATTCTGGATTACGCCAAGATCGAAGCGGACGGAATAGAGCTGGAGCATATCGTCTTCAAACTACCTAACCTGATGCAAGAGTGCCGCACATTGTTTTCTTACCAAGCGTTGCAGTCAGGTATTCAATTGGACATTCAGCTTGCAGACAATTTGCCGTCGCTCGTAGGCGACCCGCTGCGTATCAGGCAGGTGCTGATTAATTTGATAGGCAATGCTTACAAGTTTACATCGCAAGGTCAAATCACAGTGCGGGTAGATTTGTCAATGGACAGCAGCACGACTGCACGCGTTCGGTTCGAAATCCAAGACACAGGCATCGGCATAGCAAAGGCGCAGCAAGCGCACTTGTTTGAAGCCTACAGCCAGGCAGACCCTACGATCTATCGACGCTTTGGCGGTAGTGGTTTGGGTTTGTCTATATCGCAACAATTAGTCAATCTGATGCAGGGCGAGATAGGTGTGCGCAGCGACCTAGGCAAAGGCGCGTTATTTTGGTTTACTGTGCCTACGCAGATAGCGCAAACGCAAGCACTTCTTAAAACAGCCCCAAATGAGATAACTGCCGGCGAATTTGGACACCTGAAAATATTGGTGGTGGACGACTATCCTATCAACCTGCAAGTGATCACAGCGCAATTGCAAAGACTGGGTGTGCAAGTGCAAACGGCCCATGACGGTGCTCAAGCTTTGACAATTTTGATGGCGCAAGACAGCGCGTTTGATCTTGTCTTTATGGACTGCGAAATGCCAATTATGGACGGCTATGTTGCTACGCAAAACTTACGCGAATGGGAGCATCAAGCCGAGCGCAAACCCATCTACATTTGCGGGGCCAGCGCCCATGCTATGCCCGAGTACCGCGAGCGGGCTATGGTAGTAGGCATGAATGAATTTATCACTAAACCACTGCGTGTTGAAGATTTACAGCGTGTACTTAGTCTTGCTGCAGGCAGAAGATAAATCGCTGCCTGCGCGACGCATTGCAAAAAAATAAATGAGGTTTAGTCAGCGTAGACGCCAGCAGCCTTGATAACTGGGCCCCACTTGGCAATTTCGGCCATGACGTATTTTTTGTGCTCAGCCGGGTCGGTACGGTTGTCATTGATCACCACAGCGCCTAAGCCCTCTTGTTTCTTAACGAACTCTGGGTCTTTGAGCGCCACTTTCAACGCGTCGTTCAGTTTCTTTTGCACTGCGGCTGGGGTACCTTTAGGGGCATACAGTGCGTGCCAGATATTCACTTCTAGGCCTTTAAATCCCACTTCTTGCAAGGTAGGCAAGTCCTTGAGTACAGATGTGTTAACGCGCTTGCTGGTGGTAATAGCGTAGGCTTTAACTTTTTTACCTTCAATTTGCGACGTGGTAGCGGTGGTTTGGTCGCACATCAAATCAATCTGGCCGCCGATCAAATCTACCATGGCAGGCGCTGTGCCTTTGTAGGGCACGGTGGTCATCTCGATCTTCATGGCGTTTTGTACCATCAGGCCGCACAGGTGCGATGCAGAGCCGATACCGGCGTTGCCGATGTTGATTTTGCCTTTATTGGCATTGGCCCAAGTGGTCATCTCGGCAAAATTGTTAGCCGCCAAAGTGGGGCGACCCAGCATGGTCATGGGAACTTCATTAACCATGCCCAAGTATTCAAAGTCGTTTTCGACTTTGAACGGGATGCTGCGTAGCAACACAGGCATGGTGGCCATGCCAATGTGGTGCAACAACAAGCTATAGCCATCCGGCGAAGCTTTGGCAATTTTGTTGGCGCCAATAGAGCCTGAAGCACCCGCTACGTTCTCGACCACTACGCTGTGGTTACCTAGGGTTTTGCTCAGCGCGGCGGCAAAGTCGCGTGCTACGCGGTCAGTTGGGCCGCCTGCAGCAAACGGCACGACCAAGGTGATAGCTTTGTCTTTGACCGGGAAGTCTTGGGCCGACGCAGTGCCCAGCGCCGACAATGCTAAGGCCGCTGCAGCAGCGATAAAGGTTAAACGTTTAACGAACATGGGTAGCCCCTGATAAATATGAGTTAAATGTAGCGCACCTGCGCCCTTGTCTCACAACGGGAAATACGTATTTCAGGATGACAGCGCACCGTACAAACCCTAGACAGGGCAAGCACTTACGCGCTTATCACCAAACGCTATGTACTTGTGATTTCTTTGTATTGGACGATTTGCAGGTGCGCCACTACATTGCAGCCTATGCAAAAGATTTCTCTCAGTTTGGCGTTGGTTTGTTTGGCACTTATGGGCACCGCCCCAGCTCATGCTGCGGGGCACGAAGCGGTGTCTGCCGACGCTGCCGCGCAGGCTATGGCACACGGTGCTAGCGTGGTAGATTTGCGCAGCGCCAGCGCCTATGCCCAAGGGCATTTGCCCCAAGCGGTGCGCTTGCCTAGCGATGCTGCCGCCCAAAGCGTAGAGGTGCTACAGCGGTGGGTGTCCGACGCAGGTGCCGATCTGTCGCGCACGGTGTTGGTGGTGGGCGAGCCGGGCGATGCGAACGCACAGGCACTGTGGCAGACGCTGTCGGCTTACGCCACAGGTCGCGTACTGTGGCTGGTGGGCGGTACCGCCGAATGGCAGATGACGGGCCGAGCCTTAAGCGTTGACGCAGTGCATGCCAAACCAGTGCCCCAGCACTTGGTGCGTTTGCACAGCGCACCTGTAGATGCGCGGATGGCGGGGCATGGTGTGCGCGCTGCATCGCTACCAGCTATTTAAGCACTCAAGTTATACTGCTTAAATAGCCTTGCAGGCCGTAGAACCTGCTCAAGCAGCTATTTAATCTATAGCAATCTGCAGCGCAGAGCATTATTTGTAGCTGCGCACATCCTCAATCACTTTGCCGTCGTTAGGCAGGCTGCCGGGGCTAACCAGTTCAACATCACCGCGCAGTTTGGTCACATCGCGAATCGCTTCGCTGATTTTCTGTGCCAGCTCATCTGGGCCAGTGCATGAGGTCTCCACCTTCAGCAGCATGGCATCGTTGGCCATCTCACCGCTGACCACTAGGCGTGCTTTGGCCACTTCGGGGAAGCGTTTGGCAATCTCAGCCACTTGCGCGGCATGCACAAACATGCCGCGAATTTTGGTGGTTTGGTCGGCGCGGCCCATCCAGCCTTTAATGCGGGTGTTGGTGCGACCTGTAGGGCAGTGGCCGGGCAACACGGCGGTCAGGTCACCGGTGCCAAACCGAATCAATGGGTAGGTAGGGTTTAGCGTAGTGACCACTAGCTCGCCTACTTCGCCTTCTGGCACGGGGTCGCCTGTGCCTGGGCGTACGATTTCTACCACCACGCCTTCGTCTAGCACCAGGCCTTGGCGCGCAGAGGTTTCATATGCAATAGAGCCTAGATCTGCCGTAGCAAAGCATTGGTACACGTCGATACCGCGCTCAGTAAACCAATCACGCAGGCTGGGTGGAAAAGCCTCACCGCCGACCATAGCTTTTTTGACTGTGGGTAGCGGCACACCCATCTCAGCAGCTTTTTCGACAATAATTTTGAAGAAACTGGGCGTGCCGATGTAGCCTGCTGGCTGCAGCTGGGCCATGGCTTGCACTTGTTGTTCGGTTTGCCCCGTGCCGCCGGGGAAAACTGTGCAGCCCAGCGCATGTGCGCCGGTTTCCATCAGCGAGCCAGCAGGTACAAAGTGGTAGCTAAAGCAGTTGTGCACCAGCTCGCCGCTGCGAAAGCCTGCTGCATAGATGGCACGCGCCATGCGCCAATAGTCGCGGCTGGTACCCTCGGGTTCGTAGATCGGGCCGGGGCTGGCAAACACGCGGGGCATGTGTGGGCCGTAGCCTACTGTGCTGAAACCACCGAAAACGTCTGCGCTGTGTGCGTCTTTTAATGACGCGTGGGCCGCTTTTTGCCGATCGTGCAAATCTGACTTGCGCGTAACAGGCAGCTTGGCCAACGCAGCCCGGGTGGTGATACTGTGAGGATCAACGCCAGACAAGGCGTCGCGCATGGCAGGTGCGCATTGTTGTGCATGTGCAATCTGTGCAGGCAAAGCGGCTAAGTGCGTTGCCTCGCGTGCTGCAGGATCGCGAGTTTCTAATGTATCGTAGTACTGCCCCATCAACTGGCCTCCTTGGTCAAATTTATCACTATTAATTTCATAGCTGCTTGAGCAGTTAAATAGGGCATTACAGGCATAAAATGCTTAAAATAAATACTTATTTACGCTGCAGTCAACCCCATTGCTCTTTTAAAAGTACACCAGCGTTTAAGCCAACCAACGCTTGCGGCGCTTGTAGCTTTTTACATCTTTAAAGCTTTTCTTCTCACCGTCACCACCGCCAGTACCAAGATAGAACTCTTTCACGTCTTCGTTGGTAGCCAGGTCTTTGGCCGGGCCATCCATCACCACGCGGCCGCTTTCCATGATGTAGCCGTAGTCTGCGTAGCGCAGCGCCATGTTGGTGTTTTGCTCGGCTAGCAAAAAAGTGGTTTTTTCTTTGATGTTCAGATCTTTGACGATCTCAAACACTTCTTCCACAATCTGCGGTGCCAGGCCCATTGACGGTTCATCTAGCAGCACCATGGTCGGGTTGGCCATCAGCGCACGGCCAATCGCGCACATCTGCTGCTCACCACCCGAGGTGTAGGCCGCCTGCGATGTACGGCGGGTTTTAAGACGCGGAAAGTAGGCGTAAACCTTCTCTAAATTAGCCGCAATTTGCGCCTTGTTTTTGACCGTGTAGGCCCCTGTCATCAAGTTTTCTTCAATGGTGAGGTGGGCAAAACAATGGCGGCCTTCCATCACTTGCACTACCCCGCGCTGCACCAAGTCGGCAGGGCTTAAATTTTCAATACGCTCGCCGCGCAGTTCAATGCTGCCTTTGGTCACTTCGCCGCGTTCGCCTTGCAGCAGGTTGCTTACTGCACGCAGCGTGGTGGTTTTACCGGCGCCGTTACCGCCTAGCAGCGCCACAATGCCCTGCTCGCGCACTTGCAGCGACACGCCCTTGAGGACCAAGATAACGTGGTTGTAGATAACCTCAATGCCGTTGACATTAAGGACGATGTTGGGAGATGTCGTAGTGGTCATAGATGCTGGTCTTGGAACAATCTTAAAAGCTGCGCAGCAACTTTTAAGATTGGCGGCTCGCGAGAGCCGCCAAGAGGGGCGTCTTCAAGGCCGCCGCCCTGTTCTTTGCTTTAAAGCGCGGGGCAGATACCGTTGATTACGATTGGCAGTCTTCAGGTGTGCGGGCTACTAGCTTTTTGTCTGCAGCGTATTTGGCAGCGGTGGCTTTGACCAATGGCTTAATCACTTGCTCATCGGCTTGCAACCAGTCAGATGTGAAACCCCACTTAGCGCCATCCCATGTATGAATACGCGCCCATGACGCACCCATATGGTCTTTGCACGATGTAGAAATTGGTCGCATCACACCTTTAAAGCCCAGTGCATCCAGCTTAGCTTGCGTGAGGTTTAGGTTTTCCAGTCCCCAGCGTGCTTGCTCACCGGTAATAACTTTACCTTTGGCAAAACGCTCTTGTGCAGCGCGCACACCTTCGACACCCAGCATCGCGCTCATAGCACCGCGCATGTACAGCACTTGGCCCACTTCTTCTTTAGGTCCTGTGCCCTGGCCCTTACTGTGCACCATCGCCATCATGTCTTTGACGAGTTGCGAATCAGGCTCTGCGCCGTGTTGCATGGTTACAGCGTTGTAGCCTTTAGCACCTTCGGCCACGTCTTTCACGTCAGGCTCTGCACCAGCCCACCATACGCCGTACATCTTGTCGCGTGGGTAGCCAGTGGCTTGCGCTTCTTTGATGGCGGTGGTGTTCATGATGCCCCAGCCCCACAGCACTACATAGTCAGGCTTGGCTTGGCGAACTTGCAGCCAAGTGGCTTTTTGTTCTACGCCAGGTGCTGTCACAGGCAGCAGTTGCAGGTTGAACTTGTGCATGGCTGCGCGCTCTTGCATCAGCGGAATAGGCTCTTTGCCAAACGGGCTGTCATGGTACACCAGTGCAATTTTCTTGCCTTCTAGTTTGTTCCAGCCACCTTCTTTTTTAGCCAAGGTTTGCAAAATAGTGTCTGCGGCCACCCAGTAAGTGCCTGCGATCGGGAAGTTCCACTTGAACACGCCGCCGTCAGCAGACTCGCTGCGACCATAGCCTACGGTGACAACCGGAATTTTGTCAGCAGGGGCTTTTTCGGTAATAGCAAAGGTTGCACCAGTAGACAAAGGCTGCACCAAGGTAGCGCCGCCATTTTTGCCCTTTAAGCGCTCGTAGCATTCCACGCTGCGCGCGGTATCGTAGCCGGTTTCGCATTCTTCAAAGCTGATTTTCACGCCGTTGATGCCGCCGCGCGCGTTGACCAGCTTAAGGTAGTCTACATAGCCGTTAGCCCATGGCACACCGTTAGGTGCATACGGACCCGTGCGGTACGACAGCACCGGGAAGAACTGCTCTTTGGCTTGCGCCATAGCGTTGGTGGCCACAGCGGCCAAGCCTAGGGCTGCCAGGGTGGCGGCCACTGTTAGTTGACGAAGTTTCATAGTCTCACTCCAAAAAAATTAAATAAACACACTCAAAACACACTCACTGAACGCTCGATTAGTTATCTTAGAAGTCAGTGTTTGCGAGCACAAACACTGCAAAACCACACACTGCTAACCTCACACTGCTAACCTCACACTGCACAACCCAATAATGCAACACCTCACTGCAAATTTTCAATGCGGAAAAGGCCACAAGCGCATCTTTTGTTTGCCCACGCTCCATAGCTTGGCCAAGCCGTGTGGCTCCACAATCAAAAACCACACAATCAAGCCACCAAAAATCATCAGCTCGGCATGCGCAACGCCTGCAGTAGAAATGTTAATGCCCACCATAGATGCCGCAACCGGCAAAAATTGGTTTAAGAAAATAGGCAAAATCACAATAAAAGCGGCACCAAAAAAGCTGCCCATGATCGACCCCATGCCGCCAATAATGACCATAAATAACAGCTTGAATGATTGGTCTACCGAAAACGCGGCAGGCTCCCAAGCGCCCAAGTAAATAAAGCCCCACAGCGCGCCAGCCACACCAATAATGAAGCTACTGACCGCAAAGGCGCTGAGCTTGGCGTACATCGGGCGAATACCGATCACAGCGGCTGCGACGTCCATGTCGCGAATGGCCATCCACTCGCGGCCAATTGCACCGCGCACCAAGTTTTTAGCCAACAGGGCAATTACGGCCAATATACCTAAGCAAAACAAATATTTCGATACGGGGCTTTCAATCGGGTAGCCCAGCACCTGCAAGTTATTGACCGATACGGACCCTGAGGGCGAGTCGTTGGTAAACCACTTGATACGTAGAAACATCCAGTCTGCAAAAAACTGTGCCGCCAATGTAGCCACAGCCAAATACAGGCCTTTGACGCGCAAGCTGGGTAAGCCAAACAAAATACCAAAGGCGGTAGAGCATAAGCCGCCTAGGATCAATGCTGGAATCAATGGCATGCCCGGAATGCGCACAAAAAAGTTATACGCTGCGTATGCACCTACCGCCATAAAAGCGCCTGACCCCAGCGAGATTTGCCCGCAATAGCCCACTAATATGTTTACGCCAATGGCGGCCAGCGAGAAAATTAAAAACGGAATCAAAATGGCGCGAAAGATATAGTCGCTGGCCATTAAGGGAACCGCCATGAAAGCAAACGCCAAGATCAGCGCCAGCGCTACCCGGTCTTGCAAGATCGGAAAGATCTGGTTGTCAGCACGGTAGCTAGTTTTAAATTGGCCGTTTTCGCGGTAAAACATTTTTGTTCCTCAGACTCTATCTATGATCTTCTCGCCAAACAAACCCTGTGGTCTGAACAGCAAAAACACCAGCGCTAGCACATAGGCAAACCAGATCTCGATACCGCCGCCCACATAAGGCCCTAGGTAGACCTCTGAGAGTTTCTCGCCCACACCAATAATCAAACCACCCACAATGGCACCAGGCACCGAGGTGAGGCCACCCAAAATAACCACGGGCAAAGCACGCAAAGCCACGGTGGTGAGTGAGAACTGCACCCCCAGCTTGCTGCCCCAAATCATGCCGGCCACCAGCGCAGCCACGCCAGCGACACACCACACAATTACCCAAATACGGTTCAGCGGAATACCAATCGACTGTGCGGCTTGGTGGTCATCGGCCACTGCACGCAAAGCGCGGCCTGTGGAGGTTTTTTGAAAAAAGATACTCAGCAAACCGACCAGCACCGCGGCTATTAACGCCGCATACAGGTCTTCTTTGTTGATCAAAATGCCGCCTTCAATTAATGACTCAAAAGCCATGACCGGGTCTTTGGGCATACCAATATCGATTTTGTAAATGCTGCTGCCGAAAATAGTTTGCCCCAAGCCTTCTAAAAAATACGTAATGCCTAAGGTGGCCATTAGCAAGGTTGCGCCCTCTTGGTTGACCAAATGGCGCAATACCAAACGCTCAATCACCCAAGCCACGGCAAACATGACCACCCCGGCAATCAGAAAGCCTGCAACGTTCGCAAAGATCTTGTTGTCAATGCCAGTCCATTGCGGAATCCATTCGGCAAAACGTGCCATGGCCAGTGCTGCAAACAACACCATCGCACCTTGTGCAAAGTTAAACACACCCGAGGCTTTGTAGATCAGCACAAAGCCCAATGCGACTAGCGAATACAACATGCCCGCCATCAGGCCACCGAGCAAAGTCTCTAGAAAAAATCCCATGATTATTTGCCCCCCCCATTTGCTGTCTCGCTGCGAGAAACAGCCTCCCCTCTTGCAGGGGGTGCTAGCAGCTTGGCAAAGCCAGTTCTGCGGCGGCTGCTTGATAATGCACGCGGTATATTGAAGTTATTCATATCAATGGCTCGTTCCTAAATAGGCTTTGATGACTTCGGGGTTGTTGCGCACTTCTTGCGGTAAGCCGTCGCCAATAATCTTGCCGTAGTCCAGTACCACCACGCGGTCAGATATGTCCATCACCACGCTCATGTCGTGTTCGATCAGTACCACCGTCGTACCAAACTCGTCGTTCACGTCCAGTACAAAGCGGCACATGTCCTGCTTTTCTTCTAGGTTCATGCCCGCCATGGGCTCGTCTAGCAGCAGTACCTGGGGCTCCATGGCTAGCGCGCGGCCTAAGTCAACACGCTTTTGCAAACCGTAAGGCAATTGGCCCACAGGGGTTTTGCGATAAGCTTGAATTTCTAAAAAATCGATGATCGATTCCACATATTCACGGTGCTTGATCTCTTCGCGCTCAGCCGTACCAATGCGCAACGCTTGCAGCAAGATATTGCTTTTGATCTTAAGGTTGCGCCCCGACATGATGTTGTCCAGCACGCTCATGCCTTTGAACAAAGCCAGGTTTTGAAAAGTGCGCGCTACGCCCATGGTGGCCACTTCATGGCTGTTCATGTGTTTAAACGTCTTGCCGCGAAAGGTAATGCTGCCTTCTTGCGGCTGGTACACACCGTTAATACAGTTCAGCATGGACGATTTGCCTGCGCCGTTAGGCCCAATGATGGCGCGAATTTCATGCTCGCGCACATTAAAGCTGATGTCCGTCAGTGCCTTGACACCACCAAAGCGCAGCGAAATATTTTTGACGTCTAAGATCACGTCGCCGATTTTTTTGCTCATAGGGGGCTTGCGATTCTGAAAAAAGATGGGGAGAACTTCCGGACGCGATGGTCGCTAAGGTTTCGCGAAGGGCGCGAAAGAAAACCCAAAAAATTAAAAAAATTCAGAAATTGGTGGTCATTATTTTTCGTAGCCTGACCTATTGGAAGGCAGTTTTTAAATTCTGAATTAATTCCGGTATTTTTTAGCGTCCTTCGCGAAACCTTCGCGCCCTTCGCGCCCGGCAATCCGCATTCGGTATTCAAAAAGTTGCTCATGCCGCCACCTTGACCGGAGTAAACGTCTTTGCGTCTGAAATTTTCAAAGTAGCCGACGCCTTACCACTGCGGCCGTCTTCAAACTTAACGACAGTTTCAATAAACTGCGATGTAGCGCCGTTGTACAAGCCATCAATCAGAGGCTGGTATTTTTCGGCAATAAAGCCGCGGCGAACTTTGTTGGTGCGGGTCAGTTCACCGTCATCAGCATCTAGTTCTTTGTGCAGTACCAAGAAGCGGCTTATTTGGCTGCCAGCCAGCAAGGTGTCGCGACTTAAATCGGCGTTGACGGATTCAACACATTCTTTGATCAGTTGGTATACCTCAGGTTTTTGCGCTAGGTCGGTATAGCCTGCATAGGGCAAGTTGCGACGCTCTGCCCAGTTGCCCACAGCGTCGAAGTCGATATTGAGCATGACGCAAGCTTTGTCGCGGCCATCGCCGTAAGCCACAACTTCTTTAATATGCGGGAAAAACTTGAGTTTATTTTCTACATATTTCGGTGCAAACATAGCACCGTCGTTCGCGCCACCTGTGATGCGGCCTACGTCTTTGACGCGGTCAATAATCTTCAGATGACCTTGCGCGTCGATAAAGCCGGCATCGCTGGTGTGGTACCAGCCGTCGGCTGTTTTAACCTCGGCCGTC
>JAYSWJ010000102.1:0-4849 GCA_043718065.1 Polaromonas sp. | reverse complement strand
CGCGGCGCAGTGCAGGCCTTGGGGTTGCGCCCCAATCAGGGCGGCGGGCTTGAAGCGCGGAGAAATTTGGATCAGGAAACGTCGTTGTTTGAGCGCTTTCGCGAGTTTCGACGTTTTCCCAAATTTCGAGCACTGCAAAGCTTACCCCGAAGGGGGCCGCCAACCGGGGCGCAACCTCAGGGCCTGCGCTGTGCCGCGAAACCGCGCGGTCTAAGGAAAGACATCTTCAAATGCAGAGCCTGTGCTAAGCAATGAATTCACGAGGCCAAAGAACAGACATCCTCGATAAAAGCGCCAGTACCTATCTCCCGCCCGCCACATCCACCACCGACCCCGTGGTGTAGCTGGACGCATCCGACAGCAGCCACACAATAGCCTGCGCCACCTCGTGCGCCGTGCCTGCGCGCTGCATTGGCACGCTGGTGGCCAGCTGTGCAGCGCGGTCAGGCTGGCCGCCGCTGGCGTGAATGTCGGTGTCGATAATGCCGGGGCGCACAGCGTTAACGCGCACGCCCTCAGCCGCTACTTCTTTAGCCAGGCCCACGGTGAAAGCGTCAATCGCTGCCTTGCTGGCCGCGTAGTCCACGTACTGGCCCGGCGAGCCTAGTCGCGCCGCTGCACTGGACAAGTTAACAATGCTGCCACCCGCGCCGCCATACCGCATGCTCATGCGCTTAACCGCCTCACGCGCGCACACAAAGCTGCTGGTGATGTTGGTGGCCCACATGCGCTCAAGGCGCGCCACGCTCATGCCGTCTACCCGCGAGGCTAGGTCCACTACGCCCGCGTTGTTGACTAGGCCGTCAATGCTGCCCAGCTTGGCATGCACCGTGTCAAACATGCGCAAAATCTCGGCTTCGTTCGCAACGTCTGCCTTCACGGACATCGCCGTGCCACCCGCAGCCCGAATTTGCCGCACCACATCGTCTGCTGCCAGCGAATTAGCCACATAGTTCACCGCTACCGCCCAACCCTGCTGCGCCGCCAGTAGCGCCGTAGCTGCGCCGATGCCGCGTGAGGCACCGGTAATTAAAACAACCTTATGCATAATTTTCTCCAGCCCATTATTACTCTTTAAAGTTAAATTTATACCCGTGAGCACACTATTTATATAATGAATAAGCCGTTCAGCCCGTAAAACCTGCTCAAGCAGCTATGAAATTAATAGTACTACTAGCGCAACCTACAAACTCATCGCATAGCCAATCGTGATCGGCGCGTGGTCTGAAAACTTCTCGGTTTTGTAGATTTCTTCTTCTTTGGCCAGCGCCGCGATGGTGGGTGTGGCCAAGTGGTAGTCCAGCCGCCAGCCTACATTTTTGGCATAAGCTTGGCCGCGCTGGCTCCACCAGGTGTAGCACTGGTCGGTGGTGCCCGGCTGCAAGCGGCGGTAAACGTCGACCAGGCCGCAGCCTGCGGTGGTGGCGTGGCTGTCGTCGGCCACAGCCAGTGCGGTGCTACCAGCGCCCGGGGCTTGGCTTTGCAACAGTAGCTGCGTCATCCACGCCCGCTCTTCGGGCAAAAAGCCGCTGTTTTTTACATTACCTTTGTAGTTTTTCAAGTCGGCTTCTTGGTGGGCGATGTTAATGTCGCCGCACAGCACAAACTCACGCTGCGCTTTAAGCCTAGCTAAATGCGGAGCCATTTTGGCTAAAAACCGGTACTTGGCCAGCTGCCGGTCTTCGCCCGACGAGCCGCTGGGAAAGTAGCTGCTAATCACTGAGAATTTGCGCGCAGGCGTGTCAAAGCGCAGCTCCAAGTAGCGGCCTTCGGCGTCAAATTCGCCGCCGTCAAAACCAATCATCACCTCGCTAGGCGCATGCCGGGTGTACACGCCCACGCCGCTGTAGCCCTTTTTCTCAGCAAAATTAAAATAGCCTTGCATACCTGCTATCTGTTCAAACTTGCCGGCAATGTCTGCCGCCTGGGCCTTGACCTCTTGCACGCACATACAATCGGGGGCAGACTTTTCTACCCACGCCTGCATGCCCTTGGTGGCGGCCGAGCGAATGCCGTTAAAGTTTAGGCTGGTAATGCGAAAGAGCGATTTTTTCATGGCAATAAGTTCGTAGCAAATTCAATGGTGTGCAATGCAAAATAACAGTATAAAAAACGAATCGTCAAAGGGCAACCAACTGGCGCTAGATTTTGTGCAATTCGCCGTCGAATCTGGCGTGCTGCGGTTTGGTCAATTTACCACCAAGGCGGGCAGATTGTCGCCTTATTTCTTTAACGCCGGGCTGTTTGACGATGGCGCAAAGCTGGGCCGTCTAGCGCAGTTTTATGCCCAGAGCATTATCGCCAGCGGCATCGAGTTTGACATGCTGTTTGGCCCAGCCTACAAAGGCATTCCGCTGGCCGCCGCAGTGGCTATCGAGCTGGCGCGCTTGGGCCGCAACTTGCCCTATGCCTACAACCGCAAAGAGGCCAAAGACCACGGCGAGGGCGGCACGCTGGTGGGCGCGCCAGTAGCAGGCCGCGTGTTAATTATTGATGATGTGATGTCGGCAGGTACCGCTGCGCGGGAGTCTATCGCTATTATTAAAGCATCAGGTGCTACGCCGCATGGCGTGGCTATTGCGCTCGATAGGCAAGAAAAAGCGACCGAACAAACCGCCACAGGCCAGCAAGACGTACCGCACAGCGCCGTGCAATACGTCACGGGCGTGCTGGGCCTGCAGGTTTGCACGATTGCCAAACTAAGCGACTTGCTGCAATACTTAGAAGCAAGCGGGGCCAGCATGGCGCAGCACAGCGCGGCGGTGCAGGCCTACCGGCAGCAGTACGGTGTGGCGTAGTGGCGCACCCTGGCCATTGCCTTGCCAACGTGGCGTGCAGGTTGCGCGTTAAAGAAGTGCATAGAAGTTATGGGCCGGTAGCCCATACCCCTTATCAGCCCACAGGAGCGTTATGAAAAACAACAAACAAACGACACATAAATCCACTGTGCGAATCGGCATAAAGACTACGATGGTCGCCGCGCTGTGGCTGGCCAGCACACTGGCGTGGGCGCAAATTTATACCTGCGTTGACGCCAACGGCAAAAAAATTACCTCCGACCGGCCCATTCCAGAATGCGCCGAACGCGAGCAAAAAGAACTCAACAGCAGCGGTACGGTCAAACGCACTGTCAAGCCGGTGATGACTGTCGAAGAGCAGCGTGTTTTTGACGACAAGCAACGCGCCGAAGCCGAAGAACGCTCACGCATTGCCGAAGAAAAACGCAAAGACCGCGCCCTGCTGACCCGCTACCCCAACCGCGCCAGCCACGACCAAGAACGCACCGAGGCGCTGGCGCAGGTAGACGATGTGATGCGCGCCGCCACTAAGCGCATTGGCGAGCTGGGCACGCAACGCAAAGAAGTTGACGCGCAGCTAGAGTTCTACAAAAAAGACCCTAACAAAGCACCACCAACCTTACGCCGCCAAGTGGACGACAACAACAACAGCGTGGCCGTACAAAAGCGTTTTGTCATCGACCAAGAGGGCGAGAAAAAGCGCATCAACGCACGCTTTGACGAAGAGCTGGGCAAACTAAAAACCCTGTGGCAGCTAACAGCTGCCGTACCCAGCAAAGCTGCTGCAAGTGCTAAAAAATAGGTGTTTTAGGCTGGTAACCCAAGTAAATCCTGCTCAAGCAGCTATTTAATTTATAGCGTTACTGTTCTGGTATTGACCTAGAAGCTGGTTGTGCGAATAGCGTTGTAGCCAGGCGTATTGTCAACCCAGCTTCGCCTTCAGCATCTCGTTCACCTGCGCCGGGTTGGCCTTGCCTTTGCTGGCCTTCATCGCCATGCCCACCAGCGCGTTCAATGCTTTCTCATTACCCGCTTTGAACTCAGCCACGTTTTTGGCATTCGCAGCTAGTACGTCGTCGATGATGGCTTCCAGTGCGCTGCTGTCGTTCATTTGCTTGAGGCCGAATCGCCCAATGATCTCGTCTACATTATGTCCATCTTGATTCCAAAGCAAGTCAAATACTTGTTTCGCAGCATTGTTCGAAATCACTCCTGTTTCGATACGACTAACCAAATCAGCAAGGTGATGTGAGTTCACATGCGAATGTTGGATCATTATGTTTTCATTATTCAACCGACGCGATAGCTCACCCATAATCCAATTACAAATAAGTTTTGGTGAGTCACAAGCATTTACTGCCGTTATGAAATATTTGTAAGTACCCAAACTCTGCGTCATATGACTTGCATCAGATTCAGACAAGCCATACTTGGTAACGAATTCCTGTGCTATCACTCGCGGCAACTTGATCATTTCGCTCCGCACTTGCGCCACCCACTCATCGGAAATCACCAGCGGCGGCAAGTCCGGATCGGGAAAATAGCGGTAATCGGCTGCGTCTTCCTTAGTACGCATGGCGCGGGTCTCGCCCGTGTCCGGGTTAAACAGCACCGTGGCTTGTTGGATGGCGTGGCCGTCTTCGATCTGATCAATCTGCCAACGCACTTCATAGTCAATCGCCTGCTGCATAAACTTAAAGCTGTTCAAGTTTTTGATCTCGCGGCGCGTGCCAAATTTAGCGCCAGGTTTGCGCACCGACACGTTGGCATCACACCTGAAGCTACCTTCTTGCATGTTGCCGTCGCAAATACCAATCCAAGTGACGATTTTGTGCAGCTCTTTGGCATAGGCCACCGCCTCGGCACTGCTGCGCATGTCGGGCTCAGTGACGATTTCTAGCAGCGGCGTGCCCGCGCGGTTCAGGTCGATGCCGCTCTGGCCCCGGCCATCTCCGATGGACGCGCCTAAAGTTTTGTCTTCATGCAGCGACTTGCCCGCGTCTTCTTCTAGGTGGGCACGCACTAAGCGGACGGATTTTTTTACCCGTTCT
>JAYSWJ010000101.1:0-12436 GCA_043718065.1 Polaromonas sp. | reverse complement strand
GAGAGATCAACTCAAAGTTGCCCGCGCCTTGTTCGGGAAAAGCTTTCAATTCAATGACTGCTACACCGAGCTTGGCAGCCACGGCCAGCGCAGGCGTTTCACTACCGACGGCAACGATCAGCGCCTTGGCTTTTAAGTCGCTTAAGTAAAACTCAAACTCGTCCGCTCGATAAGCCATGTTCAGCGGCGCTGCAGTGCACGCGCTGGCAACGGCAACAAATGCTGTCGCCATTTCAGGGCAGTTGGGCAGCACAATACCGACCCGATCGCCTCGGCCAATACCCATGGCGTTCAATGCGCTGGTAGTTTTGGCAATGAGCTGGTTTAGCGCGCCGTAAGTCAATGGCAGTGACGCAGGGGCCATCATGGCGGTGGATGCAGGCGTCTGCAGCGCCACCATATTATGAAGCGTGGTGAAAATAGTCATAAAGGGTACGTGTAAAAATTAAGATTTATGAGATTTTGAGCTTTGCGCCGTGTTGCTGTAAATTTTGGGCTAGCAAACTGGCTAGTGCATAAACTGCGTTGATGGTGGGGGTAGGTGTTTGGGTGATTTGCCCGAGCTCCATAACGGAGGCGACCAGTGCCTGCAACTCAAGCGCGCGCCCCTGCTCTACGTCTTGCAGCATGGACGTCTTGTGTTGCCCCACAGCTTGCGCACCCGCAATGCGCTTCTCAAGACTAACTTTAAATTGCACGCCAAGCTTTTCACCTATAGTTTGGGCTTCAAGCATCATATTTAGCGCCAGTTCCCGTGTGGGCGGATAGACGCAAATATCTTCAAGCGTGGAGTGTGTCAGCGCACTAATCGGGTTAAAACTCAAATTACCCCACAACTTAAGCCAGATTTCCGAGCGAATGTCGCTAGAGACAGGCGCCTTGAACCCAGCGGCTTTTAAGGCATCACTAAGTGCGCGAATACTGGGCGTATCAGCACCATCAATTTCTCCTAGCGTAAAGCGATTACCCTCGATAACTTTAATAACGCCCGGTGCGATCATTTCGCTAGCAGGGTAGACCACGCTACCTATCACGCTGTTGATAGGAATATGTTTTACAACCTCGCCATGGGGGTCAACAGCGCGAACAGGCATGTCAGTGTAGTCGCCCACTAGCTTATAGAAGTACCACCAAGGAATGCCGTTTTGCATAGTCACTACACGGGTGTTAGCGTGCATGAGTTGTGGCAAATCAGCGGCAACAGCAGCCACTTGGTGAGCTTTTAAGCTGAGAATTACGACATCTTGCAGCCCGGCCTGCGCAATATCAGAGGTGGCTTTAGCCGGCTTAGCTAGAAGTTCATTGCCACTCTCTTCAATTAATGTCAGGCCGTTGTGCTGCACGGCTAGCAGATTAGCGCCCCGCAGAATTAAAGTGACCTCGTGACCACTTAAAGCCAGCTTTGCCCCCAACATGCCGCCTATGGCACCAGCGCCAACTATGCAAATTTTCATTTCAAACTTCTGCTTTGTTTATATTTTCAGAGAAGGTATTTCGCAATACACCAATGCCATCGATGGACACTTCAACCACTGTACCCGGTTTAATAGGCAGCACACCTACCGACGTGCCACAGGCAATAACGTCGCCAGGGTAGAGTGTCATTTCACGTGACAAGGCTGACACAATCTGGGCTGGCGAAAAAATCATGTCAGCGCAAGGGTAATTTTGTCGTTCACGTCCGTTTACCAGCGTACGCACATGAAGTGAATTTAAATCCAAGCCTGTAGCTATCACTGGGCCAAAAATACCAAATGTATCGAAGCTTTTAGCGCGAGTCCACTGCGCAAATGACGCATCACGGGTCAGTAAGTCCAGTGCTGTTACATCGTTAACGCATGTGACACCAAAGATAACTTCATTAGCTGCGCCTACATCGACATTTTTACAGATATTGCCTATGACCAGACCTAATTCACCCTCATACACTACACGGCCGTCGTAACTGGCGGGTCCTCTAAATGGTTGCCCATGGGCACAGTAGCTGCTGGGGGCTTTGATGAAATACAGTGGTTCTGCAGGCAAACTCAAATTTTGTTTGGTCGCTTGTGCATGATAGTTATTCCACAGGCCAATAAATTTGCTGGGTAAACAGGGAAGCAGTGTCGTGACCTCTGACAGCAACAACGTTTGTCCAGTACGTTCACACTTGCCAAACATGTCACCTTGGCATACGGCGATATTTTGACCTTCCAGCAAGCCAAATCCGGCTTGTCCGCCTGCCTCGTACCGTATCCAAAGGTTCGACGTCATCTTGGCGCTGACTTGAGGCGTTGCATAACAGCGCCAATCAGCGGCCAGAAAAGCATAAGCAGTGCCAGCGCCGTGATACTTGCTACCAGTGGATTAGAAACAAACACCAACATGCTGCCGCTAGAGCCCAGCAAGGATTGCCTGAAAGCGTTTTCAGCCATATCGCCCAGCACAAGCGCCAGCACCAGTGGCGCCAGCGGATAGTCGAGCTTTTTAAACACGTAGCCCATAACTCCAAAACCTAGCATTAGCCAAACGTCAAACATGGAGCTGTGTACGGTGTATGCGCCTACTGCACAAATCACCAAAATCACCGGGGCAATGATAGAAAATGGAATACGCAAAATGGCTGCAAACCAAGGCACTGTTAGCAACACCACAATCAGCCCTACGATGTTGCCTAGGTACATGCTGGCTATCAAGCCCCAGACAAAGTCTTTTTGCTCTACGAACAACAACGGGCCAGGTTGTAGTCCCCATACTAGCAAACCGCCCAACAGTACAGCCGCAGTGGGCGAACCTGGTATACCCAAGGTCAGCATGGGCAGCAGCGCGGCGGTGCCTGCAGCGTGGGCCGCCGTTTCAGGTGCCAACACCCCTTCAATCTCACCTTTACCAAAATTACCTGGATTTTTTGAAAACCGCTTGGCTATGCCATAGCCCATAAACGAAGCAGGGGTTGCTCCGCCAGGCGTGATGCCCATCCAGCAGCCCACCGCCGCGCTGCGTACGTAGGTTAACCAATAACGTGGGAGTTTCTTCCAAGTCTCTAGTACCACTTTACTACTGATCCTGCCGTCTTTGCCTTTGAAGGCCAGGCCCTCTTCCATAGTTAGCAAAATCTCGCCAATACCAAACAGGCCAATAACCGCAATTAAAAAGTCAAAGCCTTTCATCATCGGCTCAAAGCCGAAAGTCAGCCTTAACTGGCCGGTTACATTGTCCATGCCGATAGCAGCCAGCGTGAAGCCAAGAAACATGGCGGCCAATGTTTTCCACGGCGCACCTTTGCTCATGCCTACAAAGCTGCAAAATGTTAATAATTGGACAGCAAAAAATTCTGGTGGACCAAATTTAAGTGCAAATTTCGCCACTAAAGGGGCTAAAAAAGTAATCATTAGCACGGCGACAAACGCACCCACAAACGACGAAGTAAATGCTGCTGTCAGCGCTTGACCAGCTTGGCCTTGCTGCGCCATGGGGTAACCATCAAAGGTGGTAGCGACCGACCAAGGCTCTCCTGGAATATTGAACAAAATAGAGGTAATAGCGCCCCCAAACAGAGCCCCCCAGTAAATACACGACAACAAAATAATGCCAGAGACTGGGCTCATGCTGAACGTGAGTGGCAATAAAATGGCCACGCCATTAGCGCCGCCCAAGCCGGGTAATACACCTATCAAAATGCCCAACACAATACCCAAAAACATCAATCCGATGTTGACCGGTGACAGTGCGACTGCAAAGCCTTGAAATAATGCTTGTATTTCTTCCATGTCAGTAACCCATCGCAGCTTCTAACGGGCCTTTAATTAAAGGCACTTTGAACCAAATTTCAAACATGACAAACAGTACTGTCACCACGGTGATGGATGTCAACACAGACCTAAATAAGCTGAACTTACCTTGCCAGCGCATAAAAATCGCGATGAATAAAGCTGACGAAACATATATGCCAAGCCATTGCATTGCGCCGACGTACACCAAACATGGCAGGAAAATAGCCAACACCAACTTTATTTCAGGCCGCGATACAAAAGACGCGGTCTTACCGGATTTAAACGCCAGCCATAAATTAACAGCGCTTGCCACGTTCATCAAAAGACCGATGTAAAAAGGGAAATATCCGCTTTGCGGCCCATCAGCACCCCAGCCTGCACCAGCGCGGGAGCTGTCCCACATGACTACACTGCCAATGGCTAAAAAGAAGATAGCTGTGGCTATTTCAAGGGTGCGTTTTGAAGCTGCACTGGGTTCTGGTGATTCTTGTTGCATTAAATGTGGGTAATTTATTTAGCGATGAATCCTGCTTCTTGCATCAAGATGCGATGGCGTATGTCTTCGTTTGCAACCCAGCGCGCAAACTCAGCGCCTTCCATAAAAGTCTGGTTAAACGCGCCTTCGTCCATGAATTTTTTCCACTCAGGGGTTGCGCGTACTTTCTTCATCAAGTCAACGTAATAAGCCGTCTGCTCTGGTGTCACGTCAGGGGCCATGAAAATGCCTCGCAGCATGAGGTATTCCACATCCAGGCCGTTTTCCTTGCAGGTCGGAATATCTGCCCATGATTTGTCTGCAATTTTGTCTCTATAGGCCAATCTTTTGCCATCAAATACGCACAATGGGCGCAGCTTGGCGCCTTTCCATTGCGCTACGGCTTCGATAGGGTTGTTGACAGTAGAGTCGATATGCTTGCCTACCAGCTGCACTGCAACCTCGCCACCGCCTTTATACGGAACATAAATAAATTTAGCGGCTGCTGATTTCTCAATCAGTGCAGTGATGATCTGATCTTCTTGTTTGGATCCTGTGCCACCCATTTTTATCTTGCCACCAGACGCTTTGACCGCTGCCATGTACTCCTGGGTTGTTTTGTAAGGCGTGTCTGCGTTGACCCACAATACGAATTCGTCAAGCGCCATCATGGCAATGGGTGTCATGTCTTTCCAACTGAACGGCACGCCCGTTGCCAGTGGTGTAGTGAACATATTTGACAAGGTAATGATAATTTTGTGAGGGTCGCTTTTAGCATTTTTAAGCTCTAAGAATCCCTCAGCGCCTGCGCCGCCACTCTTGTTCACCACGATCATCGAGGTCTTCATCAGATTATTTTTGGTGATGATGCCTTGTATCAAGCGTGCCATTTGGTCTGCACCACCACCAGTGCCGGCGGGCACCACAAACTCTACGTTTTTAGTGGGCTGCCAAGTGGCAGCTTGCGCGCTGCAGACCAAGGCTAGTGTGGTAATTGCTGCTGCCTTGGCAGAAAAGCTGAAAAATTTTCTCAAGTGCATAAGTAAACTCCTGATTTTGGACAAAGCAGTTCTAAAAAACAAAATTTATACTGTTTAGTATAAATTTAAAACTTTTAGTTTTGAGCAGAATTCGACTAAAAGTATTTTTTGGTTACAAAATATTTAAATCGATTTAAATGAAGATCAAAGAACGCATAGTGTTGGGAAATAGGCAAATACACAAGGTCCCCAATACCCAAATCTCACATATATAAATTACATATCCACTGTTTATTCCACCGTCACACTCTTCGCCAAATTCCGCGGTTTGTCCACATCTGTCCCCCGCGCACACGCCGTGTGGTAGCTGAGCAATTGCAGCGGCACTACATGCAAGATGGGTGACAGCGCGCCGTAGTGCTCGGGCATGCGAATGACGTGCAGGCCTTCGGCGTTTTCTATTTTGGTGTCACCATCGGCCAGCACATACAGCACGCCGCCGCGCGCGCGCACTTCTTGCATATTGCTTTTAAGCTTTTCTAGCAGCGCGTCGTTGGGCGCTACGGTCACTACGGGCATTTCACTGGTCACCAATGCCAGCGGGCCGTGTTTTAGCTCGCCGGCGGCATAGGCCTCGGCGTGGATGTAGGTGATTTCTTTGAGCTTGAGCGCGCCTTCTTGGGCGATGGGGTAATGCAGGCCGCGGCCTAGAAAAAGGGCGTTTTCATACTTGGCAAATTGCTCTGCCCACGCGATGATTTGCGGCTCCAGCGCCAGCACGCTTTGCAGTGCCACGGGCAGGTGGCGCATCTCGGCCAAATAGGTGGCCTCTTGTACATCGGTTAGGCGGCCTTTGGCCTGCGCTAGGGCCAGCGTAAGTAAAAATAAACCGGCTAACTGCGTGGTAAACGCTTTGGTAGACGCCACCCCAATCTCCACACCCGCACGGGTAATGTAGGCGTGCTTGCACTCGCGCACCATGGCGCTGGTGGCGACGTTGCACACGGTCAGCGTGTGCAACATGCCAAGGCTGCGCGCGTGCTTGAGCGCGGCCAGCGTGTCGGCGGTTTCGCCTGACTGCGTGATAGTAACGACAAGCGTGTTGGGGTTGGGCACGCTGTCGCGGTAGCGGTATTCGCTGGCAATCTCTACGTTGCAAGGTATTTTGGCAATCGACTCTAGCCAGTATTTGGCTACGCTGCCGCTGTAGAAACTGGTGCCGCAAGCCAAAATTAATACATTGTCGATTTTCTTAAAGGTGTGGAAAGCGCCTTCACCGGGCTTGGTATTAGCCGTGTCGAACAGCTCAGGCGTAATGCCTACCAGACCTTCCAACGTGTCGCCAATGGCGCGTGGTTGCTCAAAAATTTCTTTTTGCATGTAGTGGCGGTAGGGCCCCAGCTCGGCTGCACCGCTGTGGGCTTGCACGGTTTTTACCTCGCGTTGCGCGGGTTGGCCGTCTTTGCCAACAATCCAGTATTTGCCCAGTTGCAGGTCCACCACATCGCCTTCTTCAAGGTAGACGATTTGGTCGGTTACGCCAGCCAATGCCATGGCGTCGCTGGCTAAAAAGTTCTCACTGGCCTCCGCGGTGCCCGTGGCCTTAGCGCCTACACCCAAGATCAGTGGCGAACCTGCGCGCGCGCCGATGATGCGGTGCGGCTCGTCTTTGTGCAGCACGCCCAATGCATAGGCACCCTGTAGGTGGGTAATAGCAGTTTTCACTGTCTCAAAAATATCGCCGTCGTACAAACTGTCCACCAAGTGCGCGATAACTTCGGTGTCGGTCTGGCTGACAAAGACGTAGCCTTTGGCAGACAAGTCTTTGCGCAGTGATTCGTAGTTTTCAATAATGCCGTTGTGCACCAGTGCCACACGCGCTAGCGCGTTTAGCGCGTCGCCAGGCCCGTGGCTAAAGTGCGGGTGGGCGTTGTGTACGGCAGGTGCGCCGTGGGTGGCCCAGCGGGTATGGGCAATGCCCGTGTGGCCCTCAAACGGTGTGCCTGCGGCTTTGTCGGCAACAATTTGCGCAGCCAGTTCTGCCACGCGGCTGGTGGTGCGGGCGCGCTTGAGGCCCCCAGCATGGATGGCCACGCCACACGAATCATAGCCACGGTATTCCAAACGCTGCAGGCCTTGGACCAAAACGGGGACGATATTGCGCTGAGATACTGCGCCGACGATGCCACACATAGTGCACTCCTTAAATAGCTTGTGTGCCATCGTAAGCGGGTACTAATAAAATATCCCATTGATATTTAACTAAAATTGGTATTTAATTTCATTAATTTGAGAAGTTGAATTAATATTTCAAATAAATAGCCTGTATGGAATTACCAAGCTATAAATTAGAACTAGATGCCGTAGATATTCGCATCTTGCAGCAGCTGCAAACCGACGCCAGCATCAGCAATCAAGACCTAGCGGCCCGCGTACATGTGTCGCCGCCCACTGGCCTGCGCCGCGTTAAGCGTTTGGTCGAGCTGGGCGTGATCGAGCGGCAAATTGCCCTGCTCAACCCCGACAAACTCAAAGCCATCGTCGGGCACGGTTTAACCGCCATCGTCGAGGTAACCCTCACCCAGCAAAACGCCGAAGTACTGGCTGCGTTTGAGGCGCGCATTACGCCCGAGCCTGCAGTGCAGCAGTGCTACCGAGTCAGCCCAGGGCCAGACTTTGTGCTGATCGTGCAGGTGCGTGAAATGGCCGACTATTTGGCGCTGGTGCAGCGGGTGCTAACAGCTGATGCGCAAGTGCGCAACGTGAAAGCTTTTTTCAGTGTGCTGCGTAGTAAGTTTGAGCCAAAAATAGCCTTGTAATTCAGCTCTCTCACATCGTCTGTGTCGTTGTAGCGTGCGGTTTGACGATTGACATTGCGGTAGCGTGAGCTTTGAAGATTGATATTCTTAGATCGTGAACTTTGAAGATTAATGCTCTGGCACCGTGAGCTGCGGCGATGGAGGAAGTCATGCTGCAAAATCTTGCGGAAACACGCGCGAACTAAGGCTTTTGATTAGCTAGCTTGAACAACGCGCGCCTTCCTACAGATTTTCATCACGACCACGCTCCATCGCCGCTTGGCTGACTTGGGTGGTGATCGTGTCGCATCAGCTTGGTTGCGATGATGCTTGCGCGATAGAGCGCAAAAACAGCGTAATTCACACGTGTTTTCACAGTGTTTTAGCCGTTCTAGGCCGTAGATACTGCTCAACCAGCTATGCAATTAATAGTAAAATGGGACATAAGATCGCAATCGAACAGCACAGCATTTGGGGTCAAGATCAAAATTCGGGAAGACCTTTTATCCGGCGCTACACCAAACCAGAACGAAATTTCGCTCTGACCCCAATTGCGTCTTGCCGGCGCGCGGGCTGTCCAAAGCCAAGCAAAGAACAATGTGACGAGTCGGATCCGTCTCGATGAAAAATACGTAGCAAGGCGCGCGTTGTTCAAGCTAGCGAATCAAACATCTCAGTTCGCGCGTGTTTGCGGAGTATTTTTGCAGCGAGATGCCCGGCTCGAGTCCAGCTCTCCGGTGCGCACGCTAAGCCAAACGACCAACTCAAAGGCGCGCACGCTTAGCCGAGTAACCAACTATAAGATGCGTACGCTTACCGAGCAGCGTGCGGGTAGTTGCCTAGGCCCAACATTATTTAGCCCCATCTGTAGCACACCGCCTACACAAAATCGCTGGCATGTGTGGTTCACTGAAATTTATGCATGGCAACGCTTTGAGCCATGCAGCTGCACCAACTATTAGGAGACACCATGCAACCGATCTTGTGGCAACAAATCTACAACCCGTTCGGCAACATGATCATCTCTACCCTGCTGGGCGCTATTCCCGTGGTGGTGATGCTGGTGGGCCTAGGGTTTTTGCATTTAAAGGCCCACGTCGCTGCTGGTGCGGGCTTGCTGACCGCTTTGATCATTGCAATTTTTGCGTACGGCATGCCCGCATCAATGGCAGGCAACGCCGCTTTTTACGGTGGCCTCACGGGCCTATTGCCTATCGGCTGGATTGTGCTGAACATCATTTTTTTGCACCAGCTGACCGAACAAAACGGCAGCTTTAAGGTGCTGCAAGATTCCATTGCCAGCATCACCGAAGACAGGCGCCTGCAACTGCTGTTGATCGCGTTTGCCTTCGGCGCATTCTTTGAAGGCGCTGCGGGCTTTGGCACACCAGTGGCTGTTACGGCGGCTATTTTGATTGGCTTGGGCTTTTCGCCGCTGGCTGCGTCGGGCCTTAGCCTGATCGCCAACACCGCACCCGTGGCCTTTGGCGCGCTGGGCACGCCGATTATTACCATGGCCAAGGTGCATAACTATGACGTGATAGCGTTGTCGCAAATGGTGGGCCGGCAGCTGCCGTTTTTCTCGCTGATGGTGCCCTTTTGGCTGATCTGGGCGTTTGCAGGGCGCAAAGCGATGATGGAGATTTGGCCTGCTATTTTGGTCACAGGCGCGTCGTTTGCCTTATCGCAGTTTTTAGTGTCCAACTACATCGGCCCCGAGCTGGTGGATGTGATCGCGGCGATTGTGTCGATGGTAGCGCTGGTTGGGTTTTTGAAAGTGTGGCAGCCCAAAAAAATCTGGATATCTGCATCACTGCAGGGCCGGGTGGACAACAGCCAAGACGATATTGAACCTATCGCCATCACAGCAGCCACGGTCAACGCACCCTTCAGCTTGGCGGCCACCCGGTCTGCTGGCACAAGCGGAGCAACTAGCGCAAGCAGCACATCTGGCAGCGCGGCACGTGACACAGCGCAGCCAGCAGCGCGCGCCCAGCATTCACGCGCAGACATCATCCGCGCTTGGACGCCGTGGGCGATTTTGACGGTGTTCGTTTTTGTATGGGGCCTGCCACCTGTCAAGGCTACGCTCAACAGCATTTTTGCCCCCAATTTCCCCATCGCCGGGCTGCACAACCTGGTCCAAAAAATGCCGCCTGTGGTGCCAACGCCCACCAAAGAGGCCGCCGTATATACGCTGAATCTGCTGTCTGCCACGGGCACCGGTATTTTGCTGTCCGCCATCGTTGGCGGGCTGGTGATGAAGTACAACCCGTGGGAACTGGTCAAAACCTTTGGCCGCACCGTAGTGCTAGTGCGCTATTCGCTGCTAACCATTGTGCTGATGCTGGCACTGGGCACGCTAACGCGCTTCTCAGGCACCGACACCACGCTGGGCCTGGCATTTGCCAACACTGGCGTGTTCTACCCTTTCTTTGGCACGCTGATGGGCTGGCTGGGCGTGGCGCTAACCGGGTCTGACACGGCATCCAACGTGCTGTTTGGTGGCATGCAAAAAGTAGCCGCCGAGCAGCTAGGCCTCAGCCCCAATTTGATGGGCGCTGCCAACAGCTCGGGCGGCGTGATGGGCAAAATGATCGACGCACAATCCATCGTGGTGGCCTCCACCGCTACCCGCTGGTTCAACCACGAAGGCGATATTTTGCGCTTTGTGTTTTGGCATTCCATCGCACTGGCATGCCTGGTGGGCGTGCTGGTCACGCTGCAAGCCTATGTGTGGCCGTTTACCCTGATGGTGGTGAAGTAGCGGGGTCGGTGGGCGGTTGAATTAAGAAGCTCAATTACGCAACCCAGAGCCTGAACTAACTCAAAATAACGTAAAGTATGCTAAGACAGCAACTATGAATTTAATAGCTGCTTGAGCAGGATTTACTTGGGTTGAAAGCACTTTTTATCAATAAAAGTGCCTCTAAAATATCAAAATCACCAATATCACCGAGCAACCAGCGGGCTGCTTATCAACCAAGTGCTCAACCCAGTTCAGCGCAGCAGTGTACGGCGTACATGCGGCAAACAATAAAATGCCGCAGATCCGTTTATTGTCAAACTTGCATCACAGCAAGCTGGTAAGAGCAGCGTAGCGTTTGAACAAAAAGGCCACGCGCTCGCCGTCGTTGGCATAGCTGGCTGCGCCGCCGTCTGGTTGGTAGGCGGCGTCTACAGCTTTGTCTAGCGCGGCGTGGGCTTTGGCCAGGTTGGCGGGCATGGTGGTGGGGTCGTACAGCTGGGCTAGTGTGGACGGCGCAGCGCCGCCGGGTGCAGCGCTTGGGTGGACGGCTTGGTGAATGGCTTGGTGGACAGCGCGGGCGTCTAGCACGGCTTGGGCAGCGATTTGTATCTTGGCTATCAGCTTAGCGCTGGCCGCATCGGCTTTGCCAGATACTATGTTTTCAATAGCTGCTTGAGCAGGTTCTACGGCCTGCAACGGCACTTTTGGCAATAAATTAACCGCACTGGGCCAAGGAAAGTTGTTTTAGACGATGGTGTTGGAATAGCGGTATCGGCTTTCCAGCCGCCCGCACACGTAGCGCATCCACGCCATGTGCATCAAAGAAGTGAGTACGCCGAAATGAAAAAGCGAGGCGTTGGGCACGACATAAAGTTGGTTGGATGCGATTACGTCAGCCTGTAGAAACGCTATCGGAAGATATTCTCTAGATTCTGACGAAGTAGTAGGTATGGCGAGATAGCTTGTCTTAGGCTGCCTAATTTCAGCAAAGACTGTAGGAGTTTTAGCGAGTTTTTTCGTGCTGGGACGTTCACGTGTTTCGCGCCACTTTCTAACCGCATCAACGCGGCGGCGAATTGAAGCGAACGCTTGTAATTCTGCAGGTTTTATGTCTTCAAGCCACAAACACCATCTTTTCTCGCTATGTAAGAGCTCTCGCCCACCTATAAATGGTTTTAAGTATTTCTCAGCCTCTGGATCTTCTTTGAGAATTGCATCCCTATCTGATTCAGAAATAGTTAGTTGGCCATCATCAAGCGCAAAACTACCGTAGCTTGGCTCAGCAACGGCACACAGAGTATTTCGTCTTGCCGGTAAAAGAATATCGTCTGCATCAACCAAGTAAGGATTTATGTTGTCTGCATCGCTTACAGTCGCATCACCTTTGATATCGTCGTAGTTCCAAATTTTCTTGGCTACCGCGTTATCAGCACCAAAGCCCACAATGATGCAATGCACTGCTGCCTTGCCAGGCGCATCATTACTCCACTGAAAAGTACGGTGCGCAAACTGAATATGCAGGCCCATGCGCAGCATCTCGCCCCACAGCACGCCCACCTGCTCGCCCTGCGTGACGCTGTTGGTAGACACAAAAGCGCAGCGTACTTTGGCACGGCTGGCAGCGTCTTGCTTGTCAAACGTGACGAACAAATCGTCCATGCCCGCAGGCGGCTGGGCTTTAG
>JAYSWJ010000011.1:0-2465 GCA_043718065.1 Polaromonas sp. | reverse complement strand
CATCCAAGGCACCGACTACGCCAAGTACCCCGTGCTGTCCGCTGCCGCACCATTTAAAGCTGGTGGCCGCCAAGGCCCCACCTTCTACACCGACATACCCACAGGCCCAATTGCCATTAAAAACGTAGCCGACCTGTACATCTACCCCAACACACTCAAAGCCATGCTGCTGACTGGCGCTGAGGTGCGCGAATGGCTAGAAATGTCAGCCGGGCAATTTAACCAAATCGACCCCAAAGGTGCTGCGCAGCAAGACCTGATTAACGCAGCATTCCCGTCGTTTAACTTTGACACGATTGACGGTGTGAACTACGAACTAGATTTAACCCAGGCGGCTAAATACGACGGCAAAGGCGCTGTAGCCAATACCACCGCGCGCCGCGTGGTGAACTTGAGCTACGGCGGCAAACCAATAGATGATGCCGCTAAATTTATCGTTGCGACCAACAACTACCGCGCTTACGGCGGCGGTAACTTCCCCGGCTTGACAGCAGCCAAAGTCATCATCGACGCGCCTGAAGAAAACCGCGAAACCTTGGTAGAGTACTTAGCCGCCAACCCTAAGTTCAACCCCAGTGCCGACAACAACTGGCGTATTCAAAGCGTGCCCGGCATCAGCATGACGTTTGTATCAGCCAGCGCAGCGTCCAAGTATTTAGTTAACCACGCCAATATCAAATTGCTCAAAGACAATGGCGATGGCAACGCGCTGTACCAGTTGGTCGGTCAATAGATCAGCTGGTGAGCGGCTCAGGCAATCTGCAAGCTGCTAGTGGCTTGACATTGATCATCATGCAAGGCCATGACATCCGCCACTTCAAAGTGCACGCTGGGGTGACCTAGCGTTTCTACATAGCGGCAAGCGGCAAATGAAGCAGCGGCTTTTTCATATGCCAGCACCCAAGTTTGCCGCTCTTGCAGGCGTTCAGGCGCTACAGGCCATACGCCAGGACTTGGGCGCATGTGGTTGTGCACGCCTATGCGCCACGGTTTGGCGGTTAGACGCGCTCTGAAGCAGTTTTGCTTAAGGCACATTGCGGTGTACAGCGGGTCGGCTCCCAGCGCCTGCAGCGCCAGCGCTACTTCAGGGTCGTGCGGCAATAGAGTTTGGTGCGTAGCCATCAGGCGTAGGCCTGCGGGCGTACGGTACAGCCTAAAACCCCAGCCGGGGTGTGTGTCTAAAAAATCTTGCACCCTTACTTTGGCAGCTTGCTCGGGGGCGCTGAGCACCACAGGCGCTGCAGCCATGGTTACTTGCTTGCGTTTATTCAAAGCCGAAGCCATGAAAGTCGTTATCACCAAAGCTAACATGAAAAGGCCTAGAGCTACCGGCCAGCTCAACCAGCCCAGCACCCAAGCCAGCGCCATGGTGCCCAGCCACACCGCACTGAAAATGCTAAATGTATGGCTAGATGATGCGGGTGAGTCAGATTCAAAATCAATATCAGCAAAAAACACATTCGGCGTGTTCAGGCAGCGCGCACCGTAGGCATTGCGGGTCACCACCGTGTCGCCATGCTCGCTGATGATCTCTTCACGAATCGGTACACCGTCGGCTCCGTTATAAGCCGATTTAGGCTCACGCCGCGCTAACTGCTCGCCCGAGACAATGCGCTCTAAAGCCTGCTGCGCACGCTGGTCTGCCATGGTTTGTGCATCGGCATCGCTGTGGTTGGACCAACCAAAACGGCGCACCGTAATCTGCTTGCCTAAGTGCTGCTGCTGGACGCGGCCCTCAGCCCAGTAATAAGGAATGATCATTTTAGAAACCCTCTGCGTGCATTTTATTATTCAATCTAGGCAACCAGGCCGTGGCCGCCGCGAACCTATTTTGCACCTGAATCTAGCCACCCCATAAAAAAAGCCCCGCGTGATGCACGCAGGGCTTTGGGGTGAACTTGCAGTGGGTAATTAAGCGGTTTCGCCCAGTACCGACACCGTTACTTCAACCAACACGTCGGTGTGCAATGACACACCCACTTTGCTGTCGCCCACCACTTTGATGGGGCCTGTAGGCATGCGCACTTGGGATTTCGAGACTTTAAAGCCCATTTTGCCCAGTTCTTCAGCGATATCATGGTTAGTGACCGAGCCGAACAAACGGCCGTCAACACCAGCTTTTTGCGACACTTTAACGGTAGCACCGTTGAGTTTTTCGCCTTCGGCTTGGGACGCGGTCAGCTTGACTGCAGCGGCTTTTTCTAGCTCAACACGCTTGGCTTCGAATTCTGCTTTGGCAGACTCGGTAGCGCGGCGAGCTTTGCGTTCAGGGATTAAAAAGTTACGGGCGTAGCCGTCTTTAACTCTGACGATTTCACCCAGATTGCCTAGGTTGATCACTTTTTCTAAAAGAATAATTTGCATGATGTGTCCTTTGCTACTACACGCGGTGCTGGTCGCTGTACGGCACGAGCGCCAGGAATCGCGCACGCTTGATAGCGGTGTTCAGCTGGCGCTGGTAAATC
>JAYSWJ010000002.1:0-16736 GCA_043718065.1 Polaromonas sp. | reverse complement strand
TCCATCAGCTCGCGCCGCGCACCGGCCTCGCCTTTGCCCATCAGCTGGGTAAATTTGATGGCGGTAAACGCAGCATCTAGCTCGCCGTACTGCACAGGTAGTAGTCTGCGGGTATCAGGATTGAGTGTGGTTTCCCACAATTGTTCCGCATTCATCTCGCCCAAGCCTTTAAATCGGCTAATCGTCCACTTATTCTCAGCTACGCCGTCTTTGCGCAGTTTGTCCAAAATGGCGCTCAGTTCGCCTTGGTCTAAGGCATATTGCTTACTGGCTGGCTTTTTGCCACGCGCGGGTGCGTCAATGCGAAACAGCGGGGGTCGGGCGACGTAGATGTTGCCAGTTTCAATCAGCTTGGGGAAGTGTTTAAAGAACAACGTCAGCAGCAGCACCTGAATGTGCGAACCATCTACGTCAGCATCGCTCAAAATGCAAATTTTGCCGTAGCGCAGACCGCTCAGGTCGGGGGTGTCGTCTTTGCCGTGCGGGTCAACGCCAATGGCCACTGAGATGTCGTGAATCTCGGTGTTGGCAAACAAGCGGTCGCGCTCGACTTCCCAAGTGTTCAATATCTTGCCGCGCAGGGGCAATATAGCCTGTGATTCTTTATCACGCCCCATTTTGGCACTGCCGCCTGCACTGTCACCTTCGACCAAAAACACTTCGTTGTGCGACAGGTCTTTGCTCTCACAATCGGTCAGCTTGCCGGGCAGCACTGCTACGCCAGAGCCTTTGCGTTTTTCTACCTTTTGCCCCGCACGTTGGCGCGTTTGCGCAGCTTTGATGGCTAAGTCAGCCAGTTTTTTACCGTAGTCCACATGCTGGTTCAGCCACAGCTCCATGGCGGGGCGTACGTAGTTAGACACTAGGCGCACAGCATCGCGCGAGTTCAAGCGCTCTTTGATCTGGCCTTGAAACTGCGGGTCAAGCACCTTGGCGCTCAACACATACGATGCGCGGGCAAACACGTCCTCAGGCAACAGCTTCACGCCCTTAGGTAGCAGCGAATGCAGCTCGATAAAGCTTTTGACCGCGGTAAACAAACCATCACGCAGCCCGCTGTCGTGCGTGCCGCCGTTGGTGGTGGGTATCAAATTAACGTAGCTCTCGCGCACGGGCTGGCCGTCTTCGGTAAATGCTACGCACCAGCCTGCGCCCTCGCCCTCGGCAAAGTTATCGTCCTTGGCATCGGCATAGCCATCGCCCTCCCACAGCGGAATCACCACATCACCGTTTAACGTTTGCTCTAGATAATCGCGCAGGCCGCCTTTGTACTGCCAGGTTTGGGTGTCTTTGGTTTTTTCATTTGCCAGCGTTACGCTCACACCCGGCATCAGCACGGCTTTGCTGCGCAGCAGGTGGGTTAGCTCGTTTAGTGGAATCACCAGCGATTCAAAATATTTGCCATCAGGCCATACACGCACGCTGGTGCCTTGCTTTCTATCTCCCTCAATTTGTTTGCGCAGGTTCAGTTTTTCCACCACGTCACCGCCTTCAAACACCAGCTTGGCCACCATACCTTCGCGGTAAGAAGTTGCCTCCAGCCGCTTGCCCAACGCGTTAGTCACGCTCACACCTACGCCGTGCAGGCCACCTGAGAAGTTGTAAGCGCCACCCTTGCCTTTGTCAAACTTGCCGCCCGCGTGCAGGCGCGTAAACACCAGCTCAATCACCGGCGCTTTCTCCTCAGGGTGCATGCCAATCGGAATGCCACGCCCGTCGTCATCAATCGTCACCGAGCCATCGGTATGCAGCGTCACTTTGATCTTCTTGCCAAAGCCTGCCAACGCCTCGTCAGCCGAGTTGTCCAGCACCTCTTGAATAACATGCAACGGATTGTCGGTGCGCGTGTACATGCCAGGGCGCTGCTTGACGGGCTCTAGGCCCTTAAGAACACGGATCGAGCCTTCGCTGTAGCCGGCGTTTAGTTGTGTGGGTAATTTATCTGCCATGTGGGAATTGTAGAGGCAAGCAGCAAGGTAGCTGGATAAAAATACAGTTGGCATGATACAAATCTGCGATTGGCTAGATTTTTATTGCCAATGCCCAAATACAGCGTCATACGCAAATTTGCTGTCACTACCAAGAAACACACACAGCCTATGCTTTTATAATCAAAAGGTATCGCGGGTGTCGTTCAATGGTAGGACTCTTGCTTCCCAAGCAAATAACGTGGGTTCGATTCCCATCACCCGCTCCATTTAGCAGCCAACTGCTTACTATAAAAATAATAGCTGCTTGAGCAGGTTCTACGGCCTAGAACCATTAAAAGCCTCATAAATTTAGCCCATTAACGGGTTATTTAAGCCACCCTAGGCCATTTAAGCCGTTGCGCACTGCCAACACGGCCAATAACAAGCCCAGCGCCACTACCCACGACCCAAGCACACGTCTTGCAATTGGCAGTATAAGTTGCAAATGAGTCAGTCTTTTAAGCCATCGAAACGTAATTAATCCGCATGCTGCAATGAACGCAGTGCAGGCCATTAAGCCCAACACGCTTTGCCAGTAGCCATTGTCTAATTGGGCAGCTAAGCCTACAACGCCACCTACTAGTAGCCCCAAGCTAATAGCCGCAGTGCGGCTATGGCGCCAGCCGATAAGTGCAATTAAACCGATACACGCGACACCCACAGGCGCCAATGCTTGTGAAAAGTTAGCCCACAAAACGGCCAAAAAACTAATTGAATAAAGTCCGAAGCTTGCCCTAATAGCTTGTGCCAAGCCAACACTCACTGGATCAGCGCTCGTAAGATCTGCCAAATAGCTTGTCAATAGGATCGTTAGCAGCGCCATCATTGCTGCGCTTGTCGCCGTTATTACGGCTACGCCGAAAGATAGCCGCTCTTCAATTCCAAATAAAGCAGCTACCAAGCCTAGTAATGCCGCCAACGCCAACGGCGAAGTTAGAACATGCATTGCGCCGCTCCATACAGGGCTAGCGTCTGTACCACGCTCCCAAACTGAACTAAGAGACGTTCTTGCAGCGACAGCGCCTGCAGTGTTGGGATCCACACCATGTGCCCATGCTGGGTCGCCCAGCAACAAGCCAACACAGCCCAAAAACATGGTGCTCAAAGCAATTTTAAGCAGCACCTGGCATGCCCAGCAATATCCAAACCCCAGCCGCCGAAATAGCTGCACCGCAGGCTCGCAAAATTTGGCTGCCATTGGATAAATTTTTAATCATGCCAAGGGCGATGCCTGCCATATGCAACGCACCCGTGCAAATAACAAAACCTGCCACATAGGCTGCAGGCGCTACAGCGCTAGGCAGCTCGGCACCGTGGGCATAACCGTGGAATACGCCAAAACTAGCCACAATCACTAACGCAACTGCCACAGGTGCCCGCCATGCCAACGCTATAGATAAACCCAGCACGATGACCGACAGGGCAATGCCCACCTCAATGTAGGGCAGCGGTACACCAGTAATGCCCAAGATACCGCCCACAACCATCAGTAACGGAAAGGCAATCGGCAGTGCCACCACCAAGGGGCGACCCAAGGTTGCGCCCCAAATACCCACCGCCACCATAGCCAGCATGTGGTCAAAACCTGACAACGGATGCATCACCCCAGCGAAAAAACCTTGGGCTGTGCCCTCGCTAGTGTGAGCATGGGCAGCAACAGCACAGCACAACAACACCAGTGTCACTAGGCGGCGTTGAAGTTGATGGGGCATAGACAGTTCTTTCAAAAATCTAAACTAAATATATTGTGTATAAGTCAGTGTATTTTTGCGCCACTGGTGGGGTTAGAGCGGTGAAAATAGCTTGGGCAACAAACCTAGACACAATAATATCTTACTATATTTTTAATAGCTGCTTGAGCAGGCTCTACGGCCTAGGAGGGTTAAAACGCATTGAACATTGATAGTTTTAATATGTTTTAGCATGGCCGCCATTGTCTTATGGCTTTGTCGACACTAAAAGCTGATTGCCGGTGATAGCGTGTGCGGCTTGAGCCACACTTGTTTAGGTTGGTAGGAAACCACTAACACTTGCTGAAACTGAGCAGGCAACTTCAACGTGACTGATGTAAAGTCAGCCGCATTGCTAGATTTAGCCTCAGCGCGAATCTCGGTGGGCACAGCGTGCGCATGGTCAGTGGGCGCTACTACGGCTTGCATGGCACGCTGCTGCAGCAAGTTTTGCACAACAGCGGCCTCGGGCCATACCCATTGGGTAAGCGTTGCAGACTTGCCGCTATAAAGCGCTAGCGCCGTATTGCTTTGCAGCTGGCGCTGCGCCTCGAGCAGCTGGGTTTTAAGCTCTGGCAACTTCATGGCTGCATACATCAGCACAAACTCTTGCACTGACCGCTGCGGAGCTAACACTTGGTGCAACACATTAGGGTAGTCAACAAAGAATGTAATGGATAAGTGCAGTCGGTCCCGCAGCACCAGCGTGGCACGGTTAGAGTCCAGCTCATGGGCTAGCGCGCTGGTGGCGGACATCCATAGCGTCGCCATTGCAAAGAGGAATATTTTCATACGAAAGCAGTATCAATGGCAGTACGAGATTGTCGGCTGTGTTGTCGCGCCAGCAGTGTTGGTGAACTGAAAATTCCAGCATGCAGTTTTACCTGCGTTGGAAGTGGTGGCTAGCAATGTAACAAGTGCAGCACCTGTGACGGATTTATAGCGAATGTTGTAGGTGCCTGCAGCATTGGCATAGCTGTCGGCGCCTGTCTCGGTGGTGGTAAACGGGCGTGCTGAGATGAATTGCAGCACTTGGTACCCATCGGTGGCATCGGTCTTTAGCGTCATGGCAGAGACTGGAAACGGTGTCACTGGTGGTTGGCGCAAAGGCACGCCTCTGGCAGGGGTACTTGGTGTGCCGCGAAAGCACGACAGTACATAGGGCGATGCATCGGTTACGTGGTAGCTGTAACCTGCTGCGTAGCCGGGTACCGCGGTAGTGTTGCCACCGCACACGCTGTCGCGAGTGGCTATAGTGCCGTCAGCATTGTTATAGCCAAAAATAGCAAAGCCATCTAATGCCCAGCCTAGTGGGTGCGTGTCCCAGTAGCTGGCAGGTTGGCCTGCCATCATGCAAGTGGGCGCGGCGTGGTAGTGGTAGTCGTCACCACGGCCTGCGTGGCCGTTGCAGGTGTCTAGTTCTCCTAGCACCTTGGTGTCACCGTTTTGGCAGCCTCCCTGCTTGCAGGGGTTGAAGATTGGCACGCCGTTGATAGCTACACCAATAGGCCCGTCTATGGCAGAAGTAGTGGCAGCAGCAATGGCGGGTGCTAAGGGTATTTTCCAAGCGTTTGAGCCCGAGAAATCAACTGCAAGAGGCACCTGCAAATTAGTAGCTGTGATTCCGTTCATCATAGGGTGCGTGGCAAGGCCGTTAGAAGCCACGTAGGCATACGTGCTATCGCAAGTAGACGTTGCCACACCTGTTGTGGACACTTTGAGAGAGTCGCTAACTAAGGTGCAATTTGCGCTAACGGTGCCAGTAGGTGAAGTTGTAGGCGTAGTCGAACCAGTACCCCGGCTGTAGGTCAAATTCAACGTAGACGAGCCAAGTGTGATCGACGATATAGCGGTGCTGAGAGCTACGCCATTCACTGCATTAGCTGCCACTGACAGCGCGGGTGACGCAGACAAAGCGTACAGCGTAAACGTGTAAGTTTTAAGCCCTGGCCCTTGTGAGCAAGGCGACTGATACCCTGTGGTGGGTCCGTCACTGCCCACACCACCCGTGCCTACGCCCGTAGTGTTGCGTGCCAGAGCGGTGGTATTGGCAGGTATGCCAGACAGCACCCAGTTGTATTTAACTGCGCCTGTCACGGGTATCGTGGTCATCAACAGTGCGAACTCTTTGGTGTTTGCAGGGGCATTGGCCCACGCCAATGGAGGCGATGAACTGGTGCCGTCGCAGGTGTAGTCTGCAGGCAAGGCACCACCCTCTACTGCAACACTACTGGTCAAAGCAAAAATGTTGCCGGATGGCGTGGATGGCGTGGTGGGAGCTGTAGCGCTGGCGCTACCACCTCCACCACACGCCGCCATAGCTACGGCCAGCAATGACGCTGTAAGGCAACCAAAAGTAGTGATTTTCATAGCGAGTTCCCAAGTTAAATAATGTGAGGTAAAAATAAGTGAGGCCTCAAGGGCCTGTGACCGTGGTTTTGCACAGCAGTGTGTTGTCTGCATTCAAGTCAGAGGTCCAGATCAGTTTGGCAGCAGCGTCCCATGCGATGTCGTAATAACCATCTTTCACACCAATTTGCGCTGCAGTGTAAGCAGTGGCTGACTCCCATCCCGTGGTGTCGAACCCAGCGCTCTTCCAGCCGCTGGGTTCGGCCAGTATGGTGGCACCGCAGCTGGCTACGGTAGGGTTGGCTTCTTTCGCGCACGCAGTATTCAGCGGCGCTTTATGGATGACTTTGCATTTGAAGGCTGTGCTGGTCACCGCTACGATCTTGCCTGTACTGGTATCCGTAATTTGCGCAATAAAACCACCATCGCCCATTTGTTGCTTAGTCGAGCCGATGTATTCCAAACCAGTGTCGTTTTGCTTGAAATCCTTGATGATGAAATTAAGCTCAAACGGATAGCTGGCTTTAAAGCTCAGCGTCTCAGAATTAAACGAGCGCTCGGTAGTGATAGGCACTGAGTCCTCGCCTACATAGGCCTCGTTTACATATAACGAAAACCAGTTGTCAGCCCACATCTGCGCTTTGAAGCTTTTAAGCGTTTCACTCGATGTGGTGCTAACAGTTGCAGGTACATTGGTAGCGGCAGATGCGACACCAGTATCGCCAGAACCACCGCAACTAGCGCCTAGTAAAACAGGCATGGACAGCATCACAGCTTTGAGTAGACTGAAGCTAGATTTTTTTTGTAGCGTTGAGTGGATTTGTGTTTTCATGCAGCGAATATAACTTTTGAAATCAAAAGTTCAATGACATCTTTGACATCAGAAAATTATTTTTTCAATTGCAATTTAATCTTTGCGATCATGGCGTAAATGTCATTTTTAAAATCACGCCGACACCTAAGATTTAACGCGGGGTAAGTATTGTCTAACCCTGCAATTATTAGGAAGCTTCACATGCACCGCGCCTTCAGTCCCCTTGCCACACCGTTATTGTTTGCAGTTTTTGCAGTTTTTGCAGGTTGTGGAGGGGGCAGCAGCGACACCGCCGTCACAACCGCCACCACGGTTGTCAACACCACCTCTGGAGCAACAACAGCTGGCACCGCTGGTACAACCTCTCTAATGGCGGGGTACAAACAAGCCAAATGGGCATCTAACGTCACAGTAACTTATCCCACCGACTGCAGCATGACGATCATCTCGGACGGACAACCTAATCATGCTATCAATGCCTATTATCTAGAACCTACCAACATTGACCCAAACTACACAACCAAAGTTGCCACCACACCCAATAGCGGCATGCCGTTGACTATACGGCCCTACATCCCGCTGGCAGACAGCCGACCTGTGACCTTCAACACCTGCCCAACCAAAGCCGCAACCACCACAGCCACCACGGGCGGAAACATTGGGCTGATTATCTCAGGCTCTGCACTGTTCAACGCAACAGAAGGCCAACTTAACGGTCCAGCAGCTTTGACAGACAACGTCTCATACACCGGTTCAACCTATAAAAATGGAGTCAGTACTGGTGTCACTGCAACAGCCTCTTTTATTGACAGCTGTAACGGCCATCCTTCACCCCGCGCAGCCGGCGACACCTACCACTACCATGGACTACCCAGTTGTGTCACTTCGCAAGTTGATGTCACTGGTGGGCCGTCACATTTGATCGGCGTAGCGGCTGATGGGTTTCCCATTTATGGCGGCAGAGACATCAACGGCAGCGTTGTGACAGTATCGCAACTGGATGAATGCAACGGCATCACCAGTGCCACACCAGAGTTTCCATCTGGGGTGTACCACTACGTTTTGCCAGAGGGAGTAACAAACTTCCAATCGTCACTGCGCTGTTACTCAGGCGCAGTTACCAAAACGCAAGTAGCTTCTTTGCAATCAGGTGATATTTGCCAGACACCCAGCACATCGCTTGCCGTATTACCATTGCAGTCCAATGTTGCCAATTCAAGCCGCCGTGTGATTAAGCTAACTGTAGCTCCATCAGCTTTTCAATCAGCCAGTTAAGACGATGCTAAGACTGTCTACCGCGCTTGCTAATGAGACGGCAACGTAAGCCGCAAAACAACCTCATCTAATGCACTGTCTGCCAGCGTGAGATCGCCGCCATGCGCCCGGGCAATTTCACGCGCTAGGCTTAAGCCCAAACCATTGCCTTCAACACGCCGATTGTGTGATGCATCGCCACGGTAAAAACGGTCAAAGAAACGCGCCCTGTCTTGTAGCTGGATGATCGGGGTTGGGTTAGAAAACGTCACCTCAACACCTGCGGGTAACATGCGAGCATTCAGTGTTATCTGACGACCTTGGCTGCAGTACCGCACAGCATTGCTAATAAGATTATTAAACAGCTGTAGCAGCAATACCGCATCGCCTTGGATGGTTAAGTTGCGGTCAATGGCACAAGACAGCGTCTGGTCGCTCAGCAGCATATGCATGTCAGCAGCCATCTCGTCAAGCGTAGTGCTCAGATCAAGCGGCATGCGTTGAATGGTCAACCATCCAGCATCTGCCTGCGATAGAAGCAACAGCTTGCGTGTAATGACAGATAAGCGCCCCACTTCGTCCAATAATTGTGTTAAGTCGCTTTGCAGATTGGGGTCCTGAGATTTATTCAATGCATGCTCGATACGCCCCTGCAAAATAGTCAGTGGTGTTTTAATCTCGTGGGCTGCATCGGCTGAGAACCGCGATGCTTGCTGAAAACTAGCCTCTAACCGCGACAGCATGGTGTTGTAGGCATCAATCAGCACTTTAAACTCGCGGTCCTCGCCGCGCCAGGGCAGTCGTCGATTAAGCGCTTTTTGTGTCACATCTTTCATGGCATCGCGCAAGCGGTTGACTGGGCGCATAGTGAGCGACGACAGCAGCCAAGCCCCCAACGCAGTAAATACTAGCGCCATGGGAACAACCATCTCCAAAGCCTGCTTAAGTGCGCTTTGCACGTCTGCTTGGGTAGCAATTAAATCGGCAGCCACCACGCTGCGTCCAGTTGTTGTTTCATACCGTGCGGCACGCCATTGTTTGCCCTGCGCATCGAAGGTAGCAAGAGTACAAGGAACCGGTGCGTAGGATCGATCTGCTGGCGGTGGCTGTAGCGGTGGCGGTGTTGAGTCGTTGCGCGGCGGTCTATCAGACGGTGGTGGTTGCAAGTTTTCATCTGGGCGCGGGGGTGGGCGATCCCTTTGGCTTTCAACTACATTAAATGCGTTAACACTTTTGGTGGTGCGCCACTGCGCGCTGTCAAACGCGGGTTCAGAGCGCCCATTAATAGATTGGAAGTTCTCAGCCTGTGTCCGAGCCTCAAACTGCAAAATAAGTTGATCAGGTGAGCTTAAATGCAGCTTGCTGGCAACATCCAATACTAAGCGCGTAGCATCTTGATTTTGAAACGGTTGCGTGGCAATTCGTTTGGCTTCCATGCACAGTCTTTGTTCTAGCCTTTGCGTTTCAAAAGCCAGCACGCGCGTCCAACCTACCAGCATCACCGCGGTCAGCACTGCTGTCACGATTAGCCCAGAAATCACAAACAGCCGCGTGCGAAAAGAAATTATCATGGTTTTTTAAATCGGTAGCCTGTCCCTCTTACTGATTCAATAGGAGATGCTGTATCGCCAGGATCTTGCAGTGCAGCCATCTTGCCTCGAATGCGCTTTATACAAACATCTACGACGTTGGTGCTAGGGTCAAAGTCGTAGCCCCACACATGCTCCAATATTTGACTGCGGGTAAATGTTTGACCTGCTGAACGCATTAAATATTCTAACAAATTGAATTCGCGTGCAGTCAACTCGATCGTCTGGCCATTACAACTAGCTTGCCTGCTAATGCGATCTAGTTTTAGCTGTCCAACCTGAAGCGTATTTTGACGATCGCCTGTTAAACGGCGCACAACCGCGTGTATGCGAGCGACTAGCTCTTCAACAAAAAATGGCTTGGACATATAGTCGTCGGCACCTAAATTAAGCCCTTCTACCCTGTCGCCTAGCTCGTTGCGCGCTGTCAGCAAAATCACTGGCGTTGAAAGCCCTAGACTTCGCATTTCTTTAAGCACTGACAAGCCATCACGGCCCGGCAGCATAAGGTCAAGTACGACAACATCAAAGTTACCATCTAGGGCCTTTGCAAGGCCGTTGTTGCCGTTATCGCAATGGGTAATATCGATGCCCCGAGTAGTTAGCCCTGCGCAAACGAAATCAGCAATCTTTTGTTCGTCTTCTACTAGCAAAACCTTCATGGAGTTTACTTTTTAGCTTGCGGCGCTGATGCACCCTCACGCGCAGGACGCGCACCTTCACCCGCAGGACGCGGAGGTGGTGGGTCTAGTTGATCTAGTCTCTCAGGACTATAGCCTGCTGACACCAGCGCCGCATCCAGCTCCCGGCTCTTGGGCAATCCTGCATCGCGCAATGTACGCTTGATCGTCTTGGCATCTTCAGCAGTCAAGCTGGTAGGTTTGTAGGGCGCAAGAACTGACTTGACTTTAGCCAGTTCAGCGGCAGTCAGCGCTGGCCCTGCAGGCGCTGGTGCAGCAGTAGGTTTGTAATTGGCAGCGCGTGGCGCTGATGTGCCTTGGGCATGCACTGAGGCTGATGCAAGAATACCTAACATTAGATATATAGCGGGTAGTTTTAAAAAGTTCATGGTTAATCTTTGTAGTGTTTGTACGCTAAGTAATGGCTAAGATTAAACACTAATTAGTGGCCGCTAGCGATGACAATGTTGTCACGCATGCGCCACTATTTTGTAAATTTGAAAACAGTGTCACCAAAAATCATGTGGTGCACGCATAGTTTCTGGGTTGGAAAACTCTCAAAAAAGAAAGTTTTACATGCACCATTAAATTGGTTTTCCGTCGGGGAAATATTTTGTAAGGATTTTATCCATTGCGCTTTGTGCAGCTTGTCCTTCGGCAGTGCCATACGTGTTAAGCCAAACAAAATACCAGCCTTCACCATAGTATGGGCTCTTGTTAGTACCGTTGATCAGGCTTGCTGGTTTGTTCAAAAACTTGGCCGCATGCGCTTTAAACGCTGCGTTATCCATTGGAATCAGCGATTGGTATGTTTTTAACCTGTCGTAAATTAATACTGATGGCTTCAAGTTAGCAGCGGCAACAGCAGTCTTGAGTGCGTCAGGATTGGAAGGCTGTACCCCCCAAAAGTGAATCAGTGGCGTAAGGTCAACTCCGGCTGCTATCGACATCCGCAAAATGCGACTGTCTGCCTTGCTTAAAGCTTTGCCTGCATCCACTGCCTCACCGCGATAAACACGATTTTCTTCTAGATAAAACTTCTCTAATTTGTCCCAACCAAACAATGCCGCTATCTCAGCGTACTTTGCATACCCACGCTGCTGATACCTGACCTCATTTTTTTCTGAGTTCGTGATGTCCATAGCCTTGCTATCTCTGAAATTGGACGCCACCATCCAATTGACTGCTGCTACCTCGCGGCTAAGGTAGGTCGTGTTGTTCATCGACTTGCCTAAACCAACATCGATATCAACGTTATACAGTTTGTTGCTCACAGCCACTGTCAACAAATTGACTGAAGCCTCACCTTCGCCAGCAAAATCACTAAATAATTGCGCATGGCCAAGCTCGTGGAATTCAATTTCAGAAAAATCCTTACCCGGGGTTAAGAACCAGCTTTTATTATTGCCATCAGTTTTGTCGCCTGGGTTGTAGCCGTTGTTACCAGTTGGATAGCCAATGCCAAAAGCATCGCTATAAAGACTTGTATCTACGATCAAATACAAACTTTGATTGTTTTTCACCTCCGTGCGCCCGAGCAGATCTGATACAACTTTCATGCGCGCGTCCCAATCTTTCATCAATGCTACCGGGTCTGCGTAGTTGTAAATCCAGCTAGTGGGCAACGTCATCATGTACTTATCGCTCATAAAATCTGCCCAAGGCGCAGGATTTTTGCTCTGTATGTCCTTCCATTGCTGCAGCGTCACATTGTTTATAGCCGTGGTAGAGAAGAACGGCGCAGGCACTGCGTTTTGAATTTTGATAGTAACGTCGCCAGCGTTGGCGAGATAAGGAACATCAATATAAATACCACCACCATTAGGGTTGGCAATTTCGGTCACTTCACTGACGATAGGAAATTTGTTGGTAACGCGAAAAGGTCGCATGATGGTGCTTTTAATATATTTATCATGCACGTTGGCACCCACTTGGATCACATAGCCCGGACTAGCATTCACCATGGACGCAGGCACCGTCACTTTTGCGATGTCGCCAGCAGCTAGATAATAGCCAGTAGGTCGCCTCGCAAAGCTTTGAGAGAAAGCGGACCGCAAGTCCACGTCTCTCGCCATTGTGGCGTTGATTCTTGCGCTGTAAATTTTGGTCGGGTCGGCTACGACATTATTTTTAACCTTGCCCGGAGAAATCGCCATCTTTTGAACACAGCACTATTGAACAACATAGGTTTCCTTCGACATGTTTACGACTTTTATGCTACCTTAACAAACACTTTGTAACTAATTATGAAAATGACAATCCTGTCATTAATGCGCCTAAGTGTTACGATGGGTTTCCCACTTGTATACATTGGAAGTTTGGCAGCGTAAACTTTAGTTTTGTATTTTATTTTTTTAAAAATATTTATGAATTTAGCAAACCAAGTTTTCAGCCAATTCAGTATTTCGAAAATTTCAGTTTTTTTATGGGCTGCTACGAATGCAGTTTTATTTTCAGTTGGCTTAAGTGCATGCGGCGGGTCGTCAGAAGCCACGGTATCTCAGGATCCCATGCAAGCACCCGTCGAAACCTCGGCAAATAATCCAACGCTTGCACAAGGCAATGGCAAGCTCAAGATATTCATTCTTGCGGGGCAGTCCAATATGGTGGGCTATGGCAAGGTTGATTTAGGTGCTGATTTGACTAAACCCAATCGCACACCGCACATTCTTGGCGGTTCGGGCAGCCTGCGGGCTATGGTTAACAACAATTCTGCTGCCTATAATCATTTAGTCAACGCCAACAAAACCATCACCTACACGATAAAAGCTGACGCCAGCTCAGGCGCTGTAGCTGATACCAAAACCTATGCAAGTTGGGTGGTTCGCGATGATGTGTGGGTATCGAGCTGGGACGAAGGCGTCATCGGTAAAGCTGCAGAACAACGCAAAGGCCCATTAAGCGTTGGTTTTGGCAGCGAAAATGTTCTACCCGCGGGCTACATTGGGCCCGAGTTTGGCTTTGGACATATGGTGGGTAACGCATTGGGTGACAAGGTGTTGCTTGTCAAAACTTCTTGGGGCGGCAAGTCGCTGGCAGTGGACTTTCGGCCTCCCAGCTCAGGTGGCGCGACAGGGCCGTACTACACCGAAATGGTAGCCAAGGTGCGCACGGTGCTGGCGAACGTGAAAAAGTACTACCCCGATTACGATGGTAAGGGCTACGAAGTCGTCGGCTTCGGATGGCATCAGGGCTGGAACGACCGTGTCAACTCTAGCTATGTAGATCAATATGAAGCCAACTTGGCCAATTTAATCAGGGATTTGCGTAAAGACCTGAACCTGCCCACCTTGCCAGTCGTCATCGCCAATACGGGCATGGCCAATGCCGACCAAAGCCCTGTTGCTCTCAAGCTGATCAATGCCCAAGGCAATGTGTCTGACCCTAAAAAATACCCTGAATTCGCAGGCACAGTCAGCACCGTGGACACACGACCTTTTCACTACCCGCTGACTTCACCAGAAATCGACTTTGGCTTCCATTGGAACTACAACGGCGAGAGCTATTTTCATATCGGCGAAAGCATGGGCGTTGCCATGGTAAAGCTTATGAAACTCTAGTTAATCAACAATTTAAATAACTCATAGGTGAAAATATATGAAGTTCTCAAATCAAATAGATAAAAAATCGCTGCTGGTCGCAGTTGCGATCACTTTGCTAATTTCTGTTACGTTAATTTCGTGTGGCGGGGGAGGATCGTCAGACACCATCGCTGGCGCGAATGTGCCTGTAGTTGACGGCGGCACAGATGCGCCTGTGGTTGATGCCACGTGCGTGCCTGATGTCAACCCTGCTCCAGGTTTACCTGTGGTTAGCCCTGCCGGAAATGTGCCCTCAATAAGCACCATGCCAAAGTTTGACTTAAATGGTTTTACCAAATGCAGCGATGGAGAAGAGACTTTAGATTTGAAAAATATCAAAACCCATGTTGCGTTTGGTTCACAAGATAGCAATGACGGTAAAAAATTAGTCTATTTGTTTAATCAAACTGGGCCGATAAAGTTCACTGAATTAACGTTCGCCAGCGATCCGTTACCTGGCAGGGGCAAATCAGGCTTTTGCAAACCGGTTGCTCAAGACAACAACGACGTAGTCGTATTTAATTCGGCTCTTGCATTTATAAGGGCACATTTAGATGGCAAGTTGGTTCTGACATCCGAGCAAATCATATTGCAAAGCGAGCGTCTCAAGCAAACTATGTATGCGGTTGCCGAGAGCAAAGAGGCTTTACAGCAGGCTTTCTCGATCATTGCTGTGTATGAAAAAATGCGCAACGGTGCAGTTTTTGTCAACGCAAAAACTAAAGGTGGTTTCGACAACGAATACTACGGTGATACCGATCGCGACATCGACCGTGCAGTCTTGACTATTCAGCAGGGCATACACGATGTGGCGTTTACATCGGGCAATTTGGCAAAGCACAAGAACGTGTTGAAGTGGAAAAAGTTCAACAGCTCAGATTTTTTTCCAGGCAAAATAAAAAATAATGTCAAAGCAGACTCATGCACAACTTATCCAGCCAAAATCAATGCCACGATGGCTAAAGATGTTGACTTGCGAACTGCTTACTCGCAATATTTTGCGCGGCGGCCTACTGGCTATTATTTAGCTGCTGGCGACATGGCCAAAGTAACTGTCCCTGCATCTATGGTCAACAAAGGCTTCATTATTCAGGTAGGCGCCCATGTGCATGACAAAGCTCTCAAGAGCACTATCAAGCGGCCTTATCGCGTGACCAGTAGATTCCCTATAGTCAGTGAAGTCACCGAAATCGCAAACCCAAACGGCGGCGGTATCTATATTGATGTGCCCTACTTAGCCAGTGCTGGTAATGTCACCGTCAAAATACAAAACGCGGTGCCTGCACCTTTCTTTGCTGCATCAGCGCTGAACCAAACTACGCTGGCGCAATGGAAAGCAGTACAAAGAAACAACCCAGCGCCTTGGGCTGACTTTATGAGCGACAAATACATGATGACTTTGCCCACCAGCTGGATTTACAACTACGAAGACCCAGATGCATTGATGAAAGACTGGGACGCCCGTATGGACGTTGTGTCAGACTATGTGGGACTTAAGAAACTTAGAAATAACTATATTCTGTACAGCATCGTAGACACCAATCTCAACAGTGATGCCGGTGGCATAGGCTACCCCACCTGCAACAACTGCGACTACGATCCAAACGCACCAACGGATGGCAATAACAAAAGCTGGTTTTTAGTACCAGGGAAAGACTTAGTAAAAGGATCGACCACGGAGATGCATGAACTTGGCCATGCACAGTTGTTTAGCAACTTTGGTGGAGAGGGCGAGGCCGCAGTCAATGTGTTGTATGTGGCTATGGCCGATCAGCTGTATCGTAGAAACATCGACGAGGCTCTGGGAGAATCGATGGACGATGGCCCCCACCTTACACGTGAAGTTGCGGCAGTCAACTGGATGGTGACTGAAAACTTCAGACTGGGCAAAGCCATGGACACCTCTGGCAGCACCAAAGACGAGGTGCAATACCAAGTGCGAGGTTATGCCAAGTATGTCGAAATTGCAGCGCTGTTTGGATGGGACAAAATTAACGCTTTTTATGCACAAGAAAACCGTGTTTTCCGCGACGAGGCACAAAATCCAGGTGCAAAATTAACTTTAACTGACAGCCGAATTTTGAGGTGGTCAATTGCTGCTGGCGTAGATGTCACGCCATTGATTCACTTCTGGGGTGTGCAGCCTGATGATGCACCAAAACTTAAGTTTACGATCAGCACTGCGGGCTTAAGACCCTCAGCCGCAATATATGACCGTTTGATAAAGTACCGGCCGCTTATCCCGATGACCAATGAAGCATTTCAAAAACATGCGACCGTATTTCTGAATAAACAAGTAAGCCAGATTAACTCCGCAAACGGCCCGGACTATGGCGAAGGTTGGTACTTTGCGCGACTTAACCAGTACAGTCCCGCCAACGGTCAAGCAGCTCAAACAGCTTTTGACAACATCATTGCAAAGTACTTCCCCAACGGGAGGCCGTAGCTTGTATCACATAACATATTAGTTTAAACTGCATTCATGACCAAAAACAATCCGAATAGCCATATTGCAGCATTGATTGCATTAGCAGTAACGTCGCGTTCACTGATGCAGCCACAAACATGGCTTATGTTTACAAATTTTACAGGGCTAAAAGCATATGAAATCACCACACCGCATCCATAAAAATTCGTTACTGGTTATTGTGGCCAGCACACTGCTAATTTCTGCCACGTTAAGTTCATGTGGTGGGGGCGGGAGTGGGGGCTGGTCGTCAGACACTATCGCAGGTACAGATGGGTCTGGAGGGGATGCTGGTACGTGTG
>JAYSWJ010000001.1:0-2563 GCA_043718065.1 Polaromonas sp. | reverse complement strand
ACGTGCAGTGCAGCTTATTCATACCCGTACGACTTTAAATGCACCGCGTTGTCGGCCCAGCCGCTTTTTACCTTCACCCACAGCTGCAAAAACACTTTAGCGTCCATCAGTTTTTCTAGCTCTAGCCGCGCCTCCATGCCGATACGTTTTAGGCGCTCGCCGCCCTCGCCTATCACCATGGCTTTGTGGCCATCGCGCTCTACCACGATGGTGGCGGCAATTTTGACCAAGCGCTTAGCGGTTTTGCCCGGCTCTTCACTAAATTGGTCGATCACCACGGTGCTGGTGTAGGGCAGCTCGTCGCCGGTTAAGCGAAAGAGCTTTTCACGCACCATCTCGGCGGCTAAAAACTTCTCGCTGCGGTCGGTTAGCTCATCAGCGGCGTACATCCACGGTTGCTCGGGCAGGTATTTTTCGCACACGGCTAGCAGGCGCTCAATGTCGCGCGTATTTTTGGCCGACATGGGGATGATCTCAGCATAGTTGTGCTGAGCTTGCATGGCCTGCAGCCACGGGGCTATCTCGGCGCGGCGGTGGATGGTGTCAAACTTGTTGGCAATCAAAATAACTTGGGTGTTCTTGGCCAGCAGCTTGAGCACGCGCGCATCGGCGGGCGTAAAGCTGCCCGCCTCCACGACAAATAGCACCAGATCAACCCCACTGACGGTGCCGCTGACAGTTTTGTTCAACGCTTTGTTCAGCGCGTTGCCGTGCACGGTTTGAAAACCCGGCGTATCGGCAAACACGCACTGCGTGACGCCATGCGTGCGAATGCCCAAAATACGGTGCCGCGTGGTTTGTGCTTTGCGCGAGGTGATGCTGATTTTTTGGCCGACCAGCGCGTTCAGCAGGGTGGACTTGCCGACGTTAGGCTTGCCTACGATGGCTATCAGACCTGCGCGCTGAGGGTCTTGGTTATCAGTGGGTTGGGCTGATGCGTCGCCTTGGTCGGGCTCACCCGATACTAAGGCTTTTTTAAAGAAGTCTTCTAGCACAGCGTTGTCACCCGGCGCGGCGGGCGCTTTGCGCGGTGCGACTTTGGAGGTGCGTGGTTTGGCTACGGTTGTAGCTTCGGGTACGGGTGCAGTAGCAGTTGCAGTGGCAGTTGCAGGCTGCGCACTGTCCACTACCGGTTCAGGCGCTGCGGCTGCTTTTGCAGGTGCAGTTTTTGCAGCAGGTTTTTTAACCGCAGTTTTTTTAGCAGGTGCGGTTTTAGCCGGCGTGGTTTTAGCAGCCGCAGTTTTAGCCGCTGGAGTTTTAGGTTGGGGTGTGACGGCCATAGTGCTGATTGTGAAATACTAAAGTAGCCAACGCAAGCGCTGGGTAAAACGTGGGGTAAGACGGTGGCGAGGAGGCGTTGGCGAAGGCGTGGGTTAATGCGCTGGTTCGGGCGTAGTACGCCCTGGGGGTTAAGCAGCTTTGCGCAAGCTGCGCAGCAGAGACGTGGCCGCTGCTTGCTCAGCCGCGCGGCGCGATGCACCTAGGCCGCGCTCGCTACGGCCTAGCTCGGTGATCATGCATTCGACTTCAAAGGTTTGTTGGTGCGCAGCGCCCGTGGTGCCTACTACCGTGTAGGCAGGCAAGTTCATCTTGCGGCCCTGCAGCCATTCTTGCAGCTCGGTCTTGGGGTCTTTGGCGGCGGCGGCCATTTGCGGGTTGATCTGTACTTTTTCAAACAAGCGGCGCACCAAGGCGGCGGCAATGTCAAACCCTGCGTCTAAATACACTGCGCCAATCAGCGCCTCTAGCGCGTCGGCCAAAATGGAGGGGCGTTTTTGCCCGCCCGAGCGCAGCTCGCCCTCGCCCAAGCGCACCATGCCAGTCAACCCCAGCTCTACGGCCAGCTGGTGCAGGGTGTCTTGCTTGACCAAATTAGCCCGCACGCGCGATAGCTCGCCTTCGGGCAAAGTTTCTAGCGCTTGGTACAGCATGCCCGACACAGCTAGGTTCAGCACCGAATCGCCTAAAAACTCCAGCCGCTCGTTATGGTCAGCGCTAAAACTGCGGTGCGTTAAGGCGCAGGCCAGCAGCGCGGGCCGGGTAAAGGTGTATCCCAGCCGCTGCTGCAGCGCGGCGTGGGTGCTGGTGGGGGCTAAACTGTGCAAAGAAGCATCCGCTGGGGAATTATTTGGCCGTAGTGCCAGAGTATTTGATCAGCAAAAACGCCGGGCCACCCATGTGAATTTCTTTGTTGTAGGCAAAGCTGACCACGGCTTTGTCGCCCTGCTTGGTAATGTCCAAGTCTTTGCCGGTGACGGCTTTAAAGTCATCAATCGCCGCAGCGGATTCAAAAACCCGCCGAATGTCGGGCGGTGTGCTGCCTTCATTAGCAGCTTTGTTGGCGGCCTTTTTAATCGCTTGGTATTCAATGATGGTGGGCGCTACCTGCGCCCCAATCACACCGGCAAACGCCAAGATACCACCGACAAACACCAGACCAAAAAACGAAATGCCACGTTGCTTTGATTTCAGAGTCACAGACTTCATAGATTGCTCCCAAGATTATTGAAATGCGCCAATGCGCTTGAGGTTACCAAAATTCATCCACACAAAGAAGGCCTTG